>JBGYWU010000134.1:0-6355 GCA_041842265.1 Candidatus Limimorpha sp.
ACGCACGAATCATCGCCAACCAGAACGAAATACTCGGCAAGCTCGACACGCTGCTGGAGAATGGCGGAGGGCAGCAGGCGATAGAGCTTATGGAGATGCAGCGCAAGCTGAACAAGGCCAACCAAGACCTTAGGCAAAAGGAAATAGACGACTACTTTAACCGAAAAAAATAAAAATGGAATTCATCATTGAGAAAGCGAAGCATGGAGGCACCGTAAGGACGCGCTGCGGCTTCGAGGTACAGAAGATAGACTACAACAGCGGAATAGAGGATCTTCCCATCCTTGCCGTTGTGATGGAGGTTGTCACCGAGACCGACGGGCGCAAACGCAAACGCCGCCTGCGCAAGAAACTCGCCAAGACACACATTGAGCCGTGTATGACGCTCTATCATGCCGACGGCCGTCTGCATGAGGATAAGGATGACGACTGGGATTTAATCATCGAGGAGGAAAAACCATGAACAAGACCAAGATAGCATGGACCGAACGCACTTGGAACCCCGTCACGGGATGCACCAAATATTCGGAGGGATGCCGCCACTGCTACGCTGAAACGATGGCCAAACGGCTTCAGGGCATGGGGCAAAAGAGGTACAAAAACGGCTTTGAGCTGACCCTTCACCCCGAAGCGTTGAGAGAACCGATGAAGGTCAAGGAGCCTTCGATGTTCTTTGTCTGCTCGATGGCCGACCTTTCAAAGACCCCATTTTGACATGAGGAACGTGCCTAACGATATGGTTACGACGCTGCTTCGCTGCCTCCCAGTCATCCTTGACAACGTGGATGCGAGCAATGGCAGCACGAAGCTGGCAAACGCAATCAGACTGACCAAAAAAAATATTACAAAACTTCAAAAGATTGAACAAGATGGAAAACAACAACAAAGAACTGACGATTAGTGTCAATAACGCCCTGAATGCTTATCGGAATACCGATGAGAATGGCAGGGAACTATTGGAACACCTTTTCGGCAAAGAGGTGTTTGAATTGAAGGATGTGAAGGAAAGAATCAAGACCTTCGAGGACGCCATGAATGAGTTGGGTGCTGAAGACCCGCTTGTCACGCTGTATGAATCATTCCTGAAAGATATTCCTGAAAAGGACAATATGGATGTCGATGTGACCGCTTACTTGAAACTCCGTATCATTGCCGCCGCCCTCAATGAGGGTTGGAAACCCAAGTTTGACCGCGAGGAAATCCGCTGGTACCCACACTTCTACATCCTTACCAAAGAGGAATATGACCGCCTCGATGAGGATGAGAAAAAAGAATGCCGTGTTGTCGGTCGTGCGGTTAGCGACGCCTGCGTGGGCGTCGGTTTCTTTTTTTCGGCTGCGAGCTTTGCGTGGTCGTCCTCGGGTAAGGATTACGGTTACCTTCTTTCATTCAGGACGGATGAGTTGGCGGAGTATTGTGGAAAGCAGTTCATTGACCTTTGGATTGAGTACCTTATTGGGTGATGGCTGGCTGGATAAAGATAAGTCGTGATATTGCCAACCATTGGCTTTGGCAGGATAAGCCATTTTCCCGTGGGCAGGCATGGATTGACCTTTTGCTGATGTCGGCATGGAAAGAGCGCATTTTCATGGTGCGGGGCATTCGTGTTGTGCAGCATAGGGGCGATGTGTGCCTGTCCGTGCGGGAAATGTGCGAAAGATGGCGTTGGTCAAACGGCAAAGTAATCCGATTCCTGAACGAACTTGAAACGGCACAGCAGATAACACAACAAAAATCGAATGTAATTAACACAATATCAATAGTTAATTACGACAAATACCAAGTGGATAACACAACAAATGAAACACCAAATCAAACACCAAATAACACAACAAACGAAACAACAAACGGCATAACCATAGAAGAATTAATTAATAATCAAGAAGGAAAGAATAATAGTGAGCAATCAGAGATTGCTTCATCGGGGTGCGTTGCACCGCCGACCCCGCAAGAGGCTGTCAATTATGATAAACTCATTGTTTTCTTTAATGAGACCACAAAAGGGTGTTTCGGAATGTTGCGCCCGCCGATGGGTGAAACCCGCAAAAAGCATATCAAGGCCAGGGTGGCGGCATACGGCAAAAAGGCACTTGAGGAAGTGATTCAAAAAGCCGCCGCCTCCGATTTCCTCCGTGGAAACAACAAGCGGGGTTTCATCGCCTCCTTTGATTGGATTATCAAGCCGAACAACTTCGAGAAAATCCTATCGGGGAATTACGACAATAAAGAGGGTCAGGAACGGACTTCTTCAGGCCGTGACCTGATTGGTACAAACTTCATAGATAGAGATTGATATGGAAATCATTGACAACCCGAATTGGAATAATTTGGACTACATTGGCAAGCGGGAACGGTTTTACCTCCCCATGACCGACAACGACCTAATCAACGCCCTGATGCGAGCCTATAACGCCGAGGTGGTGGCAAGGGGCAATAAGATGGAGGCCATGCCGATGGCTGCAATCGAAAAGGGGCTACAACGCTGGCAGGGCTTACAAGAAACAACTCAAAAAATAAGGAAAACCAAAAAATCAACGCAACAATGAAGAACGAAGAAATCAGATTGATGTACGTGGATTTGTTCTGCGGAGCTGGCGGGACATCAACGGGAGTTGAGAACGCGACATGGCACGGCCAAAAGTGCGCCCGTGTGGTGGCTTGCGTCAACCATGACCCGATGGCCATTGCCAGCCACGCGGCAAACCACCCTGAAACGATGCACTTCACCGAGGACATCAGGACGCTGAACCTCGACCCGCTAATCAGCCACCTTGACGGGTGCCGCAAAAAGTACCCTGACGCTTTGGTCGTGCTGTGGGCGAGTTTGGAGTGTACCAACTTTTCAAAGGCCAAGGGAGGCCAACCCCGTGACGGTGACAGCCGCACCCTCGCGGAGCATCTATTCAGGTATATAGATGCAATCAAGCCCTCTTACATTCAGATTGAGAATGTGGAGGAATTTATGAGCTGGGGCGACCTTGACGAAAACGGCCACCCCGTGAGCAAGGACAAAGGCCGTTGCTACGTGAAATGGTGCAACGAGGTCATGCGCCGTGGCTACCACTACGACTTCAGGCTGTTGAACGCCGCCGATTTCGGGGCATACACGAGCCGTAAGAGGTTTTTCGGTCAGTTTGCGGCCAATGGCCTTCCCATCAACTTCCCCCTGCAGACCTACTCGAAAAACGGGGATGATGACGGTGGCCTTTTCCAACTTTACAAGAAATGGAAGCCCGTGCGCGAGGTGCTGGACTTGCAGGATGAGGGCGTTAGTATCTTCGTCCGTGAAAAGCCCCTTTGCGAAAAGACCCTTGAACGGATATTCGCTGGCCTGATTAAGTTCGTGGCCGGTGGCAAACAGCAATATGACGCATGGCTATTGAAATATAACTCGATGAATCAGGACGGCCACCACAACGCCCATTCGATTGACGAACCCTGCCCCACCGTGGCCACCCAAAACCGTCTCGGCTTGGCCAAGGTGCAGTTTTTGTCGAAGCACTTCAGCGGCGACCCAGCGGGAAAGAACATCCCGATTGACCGTCCCGCCGGTACCCTGACCACCATCGACCATCACGCTTTGGTGTCGGCGCAATTCATTGATTCCTATTACGGGAACGGTAACAACCATTCCATCGACAAGGCCGCGCCGACCGTGACCACGAAGGATAGGCTGGCATTGGTGACACCCAAGTTTATTGATATGCAGTACGGCAACGGCACGCCGATGTCGGTTGATGCACCCGCTGGAGCCTTGACCACCAACCCGAAACACATACTCGTTTCCCCTCAATGGATTATGAGTACCAACTTCAACAATGTAGGCAGCTCGTTGGATGAGCCTTCGCCCACGGTGACGGCAAACCACAAATGGCATTACCTTATGAACCCGCAATTCCAATCGGCTGGCGGCAGCGTGGACAAACCCGCTTTCACCCTGATTGCCCGCATGAATAAGATGCCGCCGTACCTGATTACCGCCGAGGGTGGTTTGGGGATTGAGGTGTACGACACCGACAGCCCAATGACGGTCAAGATTAAGGAATTCATGGTGGCATACGGCATCATCGACATTAAGATGCGGATGCTCAATATTCAGGAACTGAAAAGGATAATGGGCTTCCCCGAAAACTACATCCTTAAAGGCAGTCAGGCCGACCAAAAGAAGTACATCGGCAATGCAGTGGAGGTGAATATGAGCCGAGTCCTCTGCGAGGCTCTTTGCAATGGATTAAAGCATGAAAGGGTTACAGCATGACACAAGACGAAAATAGACAATATCAAGAATTGTTGGAGGCCAAAAAGACCAAAAAGATTGAGAGCGGATTCGATGTCGAGGAATCCGAGTTGAACCCCAGCCTATTCGATTTTCAGCGGTACTGCGTGAAGCGGATGGTGAAAGATGCCAACGGCTGGCTTTGCGCCTATGCCGATGACCAAGACTGGGTCGCCGATCGGATTGAGTACATGAAACGTTCCGGCAAATACACTTTCAACAAGAACATGCGCAAAGCCTCTTCCTCAAAAGGGAAGGTCGCACTGCGCATCGACAGCCGCACGGTGATATATGTTGATCGGAAAAAAGCCAACGAGACATACGCCGAGGAATACAGAAAAAGGCTTGAGGCACAGAAGACGGAAAGATACGAGCCAGTTGACAAAACCGATTCCAAGCGGAAGCGAGGAGGAAGAAGATGAATAGCGATGGCAATTTTGAAATCAATCGTGAGAGCCTTTTTTGGGCGATTTGAGCGATTTTTACCTCTCGGTGATATATTGTTCATCTTTGTACTCAAAAACGCCTCACAAGCCATAAAAACGTGCAAATAATGGAAAACAGAATGAAAAGCAACACCAACAACGAAAAAATCGCCGGTGCGATGGCCTACGCCTCCGGCATCGACAAAAACACGAGGCTCGACCGCCTCGACATCATGAAAGCCTACCTCGAAGGCGCAGCCGCCAACGACGCAACGGCCGTCTGCGGACAACAGCCAGACGACAGCATCCCGCCCGTGAGCATCCGCTACGATGAGCAAGGCAACCCCGACGGCATCCGCGTCCAGACCCTCGATGAGGCCTTCATCCTCGCCCTCCATGACGAAGGGGAGATGGACTACGAGAAAGCCAAAGCCTACGAGCTGCCCACCGCGAAGCAGGCACGCATCTACGGAGCCTACCTCGACGAGATCAACGAGGCACTCGACGAAGCCGGAGGCGACCGCCTCGAAGAAGACTTTTACTGGACAAAGACACCGAGTGCCGGCAATGTCGGCAGGCAGTTGATTTTCTACGGTCCTTACGGCAGCCTTGGCAGCAACAAGCGTTGCATCAGCCTCAGGGTTAGGGTCTCCCTCGCTTTAAATACGGCCAATTCTTGAAACCTTGAAATCTTAAATCTTAGAAAGGGACAAACACAATGAACACCTACACCAAGTACTGCCCGAACGTCTGGGTCGCACAATGCACAGAGACCCACAAGAAAGGCGACGAAATCATCGTAGAGACGAAGCACGGCAAAGAGAACGAGTGCATCGTCTGGAACTACCTCGGCATGAAAAACGGCCTCTACCTTTACAGCATCACCCGCGCCGACGGTTTCAACAGCCAGGAAAGAGCCAAGGCCAAGGCAGAGCGTTACGAAGAGTGGGCCGACAAGGCACAGCAAAGGTCGGACGAAGCCTTCGAGCGGTCGAGCAAGGCTGTTGAGCACATCCCATTCGGGCAGCCGATACTCGTTGGCCACCATTCCGAGGGTGCCCACCGTGCCGCCCTCAAGCGCTCATGGCAGGCCATGGATAAGAGCGTAGAGGAAATGCACAAGGCCGAAGCCCACGAATCCAAGGCCGAGTATTGGCATAGGATGGAAGACAAAATCGACCTCTCCATGCCGGAGAGCATCGGGTTCTACCAGCACAAGCTCGAGACCGCTAAGGAATACCACGAAGGCCTCAAATCTGGCAAGTACCAGAGGGAACACGCCTACTCGCTGACCTACGCGAAGAAAGCCGTGAACGAGGCACAAAAGAACCTCGACCTCGCAATCAAGCTCTGGGGAGAGCAGGAAGGTGGTGCGAAATGAAAAGCGATTCATTCCTTTTTTGCGGCCATGAGTGGTCTCCTTGCATGGAGGGAGGACGCATAATACATCCCGACATGCCATGGATGTGGTACGCCGAACCGGAACATGTCAATGAAGGGCTTATGCTTTCCGCCCGTAACAGCTGTATGGAAGTGCATCATTGGGACGGAAACACATACCACCCGACGGTGTCCGCAAGCACGATGATGAGCGTGGATTCCTTCGGATATGGGACGTTTTCCGCGGAGATACGTCTGCCGCGCGGCCGCAACC
>JBGYWU010000135.1:0-6586 GCA_041842265.1 Candidatus Limimorpha sp.
AAGAATATTTGTACTTTTGCACTCGAAGAATCTGTTACAAGCTGAAAGTGTTTATCCGGATCCTGGCATCGTCAATTGGTGCGACCAGCAACCCCACAAGAATTCCCAAAACCTTTGAGAGCGTTGAAAAACGACTCATCACCGGCGACACTTCGACAAAATATCTCAAATCCCTGAAAGAAGCCTTTATGATTTCAGAAACATTGCGCTACGATGAAAAAGGACGGAAATACATCGGGGCTGAAACCAAGTAATATTTCGGCGACATGGGCTAGAGGAACAGCATTCTTGGTTTCCGACAAGTGGAGGAGAATCATCTGACGGAAAACATCATATACAATGAGCGGCAAAGCAGGGGTTACAATGTGGATGTGGGAATGATTGAAACAATGGAACGCGACAAGGAAGGGAAGCCGACCCGTAAGCGCCTCGAAATCGACTTTGTGGCCAACCAAGGCAGCATAAGGTTATACATCCGACCGACTTTCAGGATGGACAACAGAGAATAGGCAACGCAAGAGCAAAAATCGCTGTTGAACATTTCCGAGTCGTTCAAGAAAAACTTCCTCGTTAAAGACGAAATCGCTCCCTAAAATGACCACAATGGTACCCTAAGGATGGAATTGTTCGATTTTTTTCTGCAAACGAAAACTTTGGACAAACTATAAACCTCAGTCAAACAAACTCATCTCCCCTGTAGGCTTAATCCGCATTTTCCCCAAATGCTTATAGGCCAAATCGGTGCATTCGCGGCCACGGGGTGTGCGCATGATGAAGCCTTCTTGGATCAAGAAGGGTTCGCACACTTCCTCTATAGTTCCTGAGTCCTCGCCTACGGCCGTAGCGATGGTGTTCACGCCCACGGGTCCTCCCTTGAACTTGTCGATGATGGTGGAAAGAATCTTGTTGTCCAAATCGTCGAGACCGTGCTCGTCCACGTTGAGGGCCTTAAGACCTACGCGGGCGATGTCGATGGTAATGTTGCCGTCGCCTTGGATTTGGGCAAAGTCACGCACACGGCGCAAGAGCAGGTTGGCGATACGCGGGGTGCCGCGGCTGCGGCGTGCGATCTCAAAAGCCGCCCTGTCGTCGATGGGCACACGAAGGATACCCGCCGAACGCCTCACTATTTGGGTCAGGGTAGGCGCATCATAGTACTCCAAGCGCAGGTTGATGCCAAAGCGCGAGCGCAAGGGTGCGGTCAAGAGGCCGCTGCGCGTGGTAGCGCCAATCAAAGTGAAAGGGCTCAGTGTGATTTGGATGCTGCGGGCACTTGGACCTGTCTCCAGCATAATGTCGATACGGAAGTCCTCCATGGCGGAATATAGGTATTCCTCAACAACAGGGCTCAGCCTGTGAATCTCATCTATGAAGAGCACGTCGTTGGGCTCAAGGCTGGTGAGAAGGCCAGCAAGATTGCCAGGCTTGTCAAGCACGGGCCCCGAAGTCATCTTCATCCCTACACCCAACTCGTGCGCGATGATATGCGACAAGGTCGTTTTTCCCAGTCCGGGCGGGCCATGAAGCAAAGTATGGTCAAGAGCCTCGCCACGCTGGGCCGCGGCCTTCACGAAAATGCGGAGATTGTCAACGGCCTGTCTCTGTCCGGCAAAGCTGTCGAACAAATCAGGGCGCAGGGCGTTTTCGAGGTCTTTTTCGGCCTTGCTTAAACGCGAAGCGTCAGCATCGAGGTTACTGTTCATTGTTCAAATTTAACTACGTTGAATCTGCGATTTGCGCCACAAAGATACAACTTTCGTCCGGAATTTGCATATCAGCAAAAAAATGTATCTTTGCATTCCAATAGAATCCATCATGAAGCGTATCATCTGCCTTTCCATATTTGTTGCATGGGCTACTCTCGCATTCTCACAAAGCCGTGGGTCACTGCATGTTAACCAAGACAACCGCATCGAAGCCCTGATCGCCAAACAGCGTTCGCTTTACAAGGCAGACAGTTCGTTTAGCGGCTACCGCATCCATATTTTCATGGAAATCGGCAATGAAGCCCTGGAGCACGCCAAAGCGGCGAAAGCCAAGTTTGAGCAGGCCTTCCCCGACATCCCCGTCTATCTGACTTACGTGGAGCCGCATTTCCGGCTGCGTGTGGGCGACTTCCGCAACCGTGTGGAGGCGGAAAAATGCCTTCGTCGCATAAAACCCCATTTCAAGGAAGCCTTCGTTACGAAAGACAACATCTACAGGCCAAAAATAGATTTGTACACCGACGAAGAATGATATTGTCTTGTGTCATTCTTCATCAATATAGCGGGTAATATTCTCCACCACAATACCCAGCCTAAGTTCGAATGCCTCCTCGGTGGCGAAGCCGACGTGGGGCAACATGACCAAATTGGGCGCACCGAGCAACGGATTGTCTTGCTTCAACGGCGGTTCGATGCCATAAACGTCAGTAGCCGCACCTGCGATTCTCCCTTGTTTTAAGGCCATGGCCAAAGCCAACTCATCCACTACCGGACCACGGGCAGTATTGATCACAATGGCACTCCTCCGCATCAGAGTGAAATCCTTCTCCGTGATGAAACCTCGGGTCTCAGCGTTCAAGGCAATGTGCAAAGTAACAATGTCGGATTCCTTCAAAAGAGTTTCCTTATCCACAAAAGTCACTCCCTCAACCTGTTTCGGGCTGCGATTCCATGCCAACACCTTGCAGCCAAAGGCGTTCGCCAGTTGGGCCACACGCTGCCCAATGTTGCCCATGCCGATAATTCCTACAGTTTTGCCGCAAAGCTCCCGTCCCGGCATAATGCCCTTGCGGTTGCATTGGCGTGTGATGGCATCGTTTTCAATCACCTTACGATACACATCAACCATCAGGGCTAAGGCCAATTCGGCCACGGCCTCAGTGCTGTAACCCGCTGCATTTTTCACCACGATGCCGCGCCTCTGGCATTCTTCCATATCGATATGGTCCAAACCCGTAAAGGCGATGGAAAGCATTCTCAGCTTCGGGCAGGCGTCAAGGAAGTCTTTGCGCAAGGGAATGTTGCTCTCAATGATGACCTCAGCGCCCTCGGCGCGGTGTTTCAGCTCATCGGGGTCTTCGTTGCGGTCGGGAAAAATCATGACATCGTGGCCAGACTTTTTCAGGTCCTCGCAAGCCGCCTCAATCTGCTGCACTTTCAGCCCAAGCGGCTCCAAAAAGACGATTTTCATTTCGCGGCAATCATTTCGATTTCGACCAGGGCTTTCTTAGGCAATTCCTTTACGGCAAATGCGGCTCTGGCGGGGCAATCGCCACCAAAATATTTGGCATAGACCGAATTCATCTCAGCAAAATAACTCATATCGGCAAGATAGCAAGTTGACTTCACCACATTGTCGAAAGTGCAGCCTGCCTCATTGAGGATAGCTTCCAGGTTTTTCATACTCTGCTCGGTTTGAGCGGCAACGCCCTCGGGCATCTCACCTGTATCAGGATTGATGGGCAACTGTCCGGAAATGAAGACCATACCATTGGCTTCGACAGCCTGACTGTATGGCCCGATGGCACCCGGTGCCTTGCTGGTCGCAATAGCTTTTTTCATAGTAATAATGGGATTTAATGAGAATTATGATGCAATTGTGCCTGCAAAAATAATAAAAATGTTACTTTTGCAAACTGAAATATTGTCAACAACCCCTTTCTCCATAATACATGCCGTCATGACATTCAAGGAAGTCATTCGTAAGCTCAACAACCGATATGTGTATGCTACACTGTTATTCCTCTTGACCATATTTTTCATCGACCAGTTCAATGTCTTCGAACAGATACGTCTGTGGAAATCGGTGAAAGACAAAAAAAGACAAATCGAATACTATGAAAAAATAATCCCTGAGAGCAAGCGGTATCTCGAAGCCCTGCAAACCGACACCGCCACTATGGAAAAGGTGGCCCGAGAGCAGTATCTGATGAAACGCGACAACGAAATCATCTATCTAATTGAGACACAAGAATGAGGCCTCCCTTCAGCATAAAGGTATTCCTGCTTCTGCTCCTCGTTTTTCTCTTTCTTTCTACTGAAGCGCTTTTCGGACAGTCGTACACCCTCAGCGGCAAAGTTACCGACGAGTGTAACCGCCGCCCCTTAGCCTTTGTCAACGTGGTCATCAACGAAGGGCTGAACGGGGTAATTAGCGACATCGACGGAAGGTATACCATCAACGCCGATGCTCCCATTATGAAGGTGAAGTTCTCCTCCATCGGCTACGACCCCAAGGAAATCACCTTGGAAATCAAACAGAAATTGCATTTCTTTGACAGTGTCATGAAGAAGAGCGACTTGATGGTGATGGAGACCGCCTCAAAGGTAGTCTTCAAGGCTCCCGACCACAAGTTGCAGCATGTGCTCGGCACCAAGATGGCCGGCATGAAGGAACCCACTTTCATGTATTTGGCCAACAGCGTGCAAAATATCAGTTTCCATGAGGAAACCGTCAACATCACCGGCGTCAACTATGTCAACCCCATCGGCCGAAGCAGCAAGACGCGTTATTTCTTCACTTTGGAATCGGTCAACCCCATAGGACGAGGCAATTCGCTCTATGTGATTTCGTTCCATCCCATGGCCGGCAGCAATTTCAAGGGACTGCACGGCACGATGACCGTCAACAGCGACGGATGGGCACTACAAAGCGTGAAGGCTGCTCCCAGCGGACATGACGGACTCTTCTCGGCCAACACACAACAATTGTACGAAAAAGTGGAAGGGCAATGGTTTCCGAAACAGTTGAACCTCAGCCTAATCTTTCCCAGCATAACGGTCAGCATGGAAAGTTCCAACTTCCCCATGACCGCCATCGGCAAGAGTTACTTGAGCGAGATTGAAATCAACCCCGATGTCAGCAAAGTGCGGTTCTCCGACATCGAAATCAAGGTTGACTCCGACGCCGCCTTCCGCGATGAGACTTTCTGGGACGACCACCGTATCGACTCGCTGACCCAACGAGTGAAAGCCACCTATTCCCTCGTCGACTCCCTCGCCAAAAGCACCAACATCTTCGACCGCGCCCTTGGCCTCATGGATAAACTCATGTACGAATCGGCCCTTCCCATCGGCTTCATCAACCTTGACATCGGCAAAATCATCTATTTCTCAAAAGCGAGAGGTGTATATCTTGGTTTAGGCGGCAGCACCAACGACAGGCTCTCGCGCCGGTTCGGCCTCAACGGCTCGTTCGGATACTGGACACGAATCAAAGGTTGGGACTACGGCGGCGGACTGAAACTGAAACTCAACCGGCAAAGGCAGATGGAACTCGACTTCCATTTCAGCCACAGGTCGGAACCCATGGGCGAATTTGGCGGAATGCTGGAATCAGACAACAGTTTCATTTCCAAAGCCAACTACAAATACACCTTTTATGAGAACATCCGCACACGCAGAGACCGCTTCGACCTCACCTTTTCGACCCGTTTCGCCCATCATTTCAAGGCATTTCTCAGCCTCAGCTCGAGCCACAAACAATACAACAACGCATTTTACCACATCCCCTCCGACTCGTTGACCGAAGGCCGTTTCACCGTTGCCGAACTCAAGCTCAGGTTTGCCTACAAAGAGAAATTCCTCAGCAACCCGCAAGGCATCCGCTCCTTGGGCACGCTCTACCCCGTCGTTTGGGTCGCCTACCAACACGCCTTTCCCGATTTGTTTGGCAGCCAATATGAATACGACCGCTTCAAACTTGAAGCCTCCCAGAACTTTTACACAGCTTATCTCGGTGTTGCCAAAGTCATTGTGCAGGCCGGATATGCCACCGAGTCGTGTCCCGTCATGGAAACTTTCAACATCTTAGGCACATACGATTGCTTCGGGCTTTACTCCCTTGGCAGTTTCAGCGCAATGCGCTTGGACGAGTTTTTCTGCGACCGCTTTTTTGCCCTCTATCTGAGCCACAATTTCAGCGGTATGCTTTGTAAGACCAATTCGCAATGGTTTAGGCCCGAGTTGTCTGTCATCACCAACATCGGCTGGGGCGACATGCGCCGTGCCGAAGCCTTTCCCGACAAAAACTTCGAAACGATGGACAAAGGCTACTTCGAGAGCGGTATCATCATCGACGGGCTGCTGGCCACGCCTTTCACCAAAATCGGTGTGGGTGTATTCTACCGCTATGGACACTATTGCCTGCCTAATGTTTGGGACAACTTCGCATGGAAATGGAGTGCTACAATAGAAATATGACTATGAAAAGGCTTGTTTTATTATTCGGGAGCATCATCATGCTCACTGCCTGCAACGATCAACCCAAGAAAATTGTGCTTGAAGGCGAGGCGCAAGGATCCTATTTTGCCGTTACTTATTATGACGAACTGAACCGCAATCTCAAGCACGAGATCGACTCCATCTTCCATGCCGTTGACGTTTCGGTCAATCTTTGGGTCGACTCTTCGGTGATTTCCAAAGTCAACCGCAACGAGGATGTTACGCTCGATTCCATCTTTATCGGCAACTTCCTCATCGCCCAAGAGGCAGCCCGCCTTTCTGGTGGCTATTTCGACCCCACCGTCTCCCCCATCGTGGCCGCTTGGGGCTTCAGCTTCAAGAACGGCGACAGCATCACTCCCCAACTGATTGACAGC
>JBGYWU010000136.1:0-3833 GCA_041842265.1 Candidatus Limimorpha sp.
CATCCAAACCTATTCCAATGTGAAAGGCGGTTATGGCATTGTGGGCGGAAGGTCGACAGACACGCTTTGGTACGTCTTGCCGCTGGAAAATTAACACACGCAGGGCTGCCGTGTAACAGCCCTGCAATGGGTAAACAAACAAATCATTTCATCGAGGCAGCCCATTTTTCAATATCGGGCTTGTCGAAGCTGTTCAAGAGACGGCCTTCGCCGAACTTGTAGTTAGGATAGGTGGCTTGCAGGTCTTCGCACGACTTCTTGATGGTGCTGCCGCCCGAAGTGGCGAAAGGCACAATGGTCTTGCCTTTGAAGTCGTTGGCCTCGATGAAGGTGTTGATGATGGTCGGTGCGGTGTACCACCAGATGGGGAAGCCCACATAGATCACATCGTACCTGTCTGGGTTCGGCACCTTGCCTCCGTCCTTGATGGCGGGACGCGAGGCCTTGTCGTTCATCTCGATGGACGAGCGCGACTGCTTGTCGCGCCAGTTGAGGTCGGCATCGGTGTAGAACTGCTCAGGAGTGATTTCATAGAGGTCGGCACCTATGATGTCGGCCACTTGTTTGGCGGCATTGCGGGTAACGCCCGTTGCCGAGAAATAGGTTACCAAGGTTTTCATGGTCTTGTCTTTTTCACAGTTTTTACCTTTTGAGGCACAGCAGTCTTGGGCCGAAACTCCGACAGCCATCGCAATAAGGACGAGGATGAATGCTATTTTCTTCATCGTGGTAATGTATTGATTAGGTTGCAAAATTATATGTTTTTCATCACATTCGGCTTACGCGGATTGCTGTTTTTTTTTTGCAAGATGGTATTATGGCTTTCAACAAAACCCTTACTCAACAATATTCATCTCGTCAATGAGGTGTCCCGCCCCGGCAAATTTGTCGATAATGAAAAGTACGTAACGGATGTCCACCGAGATGTTACGACAGATTTCCGGGTCATAGATGAGGTCGCTCATCGTGCCTTCCCAGCAGCGGTCGAAGTTGAGGCCAATCAACTGTCCTTCGGCATTCAGGATTGGACTGCCTGAGTTGCCTCCTGTGGTGTGTACGCTGGCGGTGAAGGCCACGTGCATGAAGCCGTCCTTGTCGGCATAACGGCCATAGTCCTTTTTGTTGTAGAGTTCCTTCAGGCGTGGCTCCACCACATAGTCGTATATTTCGGGGTTTTCCTTCTGCATAATACCTTCGAGCGTAGTGAAATAGCGGTAGTTCTTGCCATCTTGCGGCTTGAATCCTTCCACTTTCCCATAAGTGACGCGCAAAGTGAAGTTGGCATCGGGATAGAAACGCTTCTCGGGCTGCATCTCCATCTGGCCTTTCATGTAAACACGCTGCATACGGGCATTGTCCTGTGCAACTGTCTTGATGGTATCGTACACCTTGTCGAGGTAGAAAGCCATGAGACTCCGGTGGATTTTCATGGCGGGGTCGTTGGCCAGTTTCTTGGCGTCCTTTACCTTGAAGCCATCCAACAAAGCGTTCACCTTGAGAGGGTTGGTAAACATCGAAGCGGTGAAGAGCCTATCGACATACTCTGGCACGTCCTTGATGTCGTTGAGGAAGGAGGGGCGGAAATTGGAAGGCTGTGCTTCCAGGTAATCGGCAAGCAGCGTGGCGGCCACCTCTCGGTCGATGGGCTCGTAATAATCCTTGAAGAAAGTGGCTGAGGAGGCTTTCAACTGATGCAACATGCGGTCAATTTCGTCTTGTGGGGTGTCCTTGGTTACCTCTGAGAGGCGGACAAAACTTCCCGCAAAACTCACGAGTTCAATACGCAATCCAGCTTCAGTCATGTAAGTATAGGCCAGCTCGTAGGGCTCAATTTCATTATAGTTTCTCTCAAAATTCTTGAGCAGGTCGATATACATATAGCGGCTGCGTGATTCCATCACCCATTTTTGGAAATCTTTTTCGAAGGCACGTTTCTTTTGCACACCGCGAAAAAGGTTGATGCCCTCGGTCACACCCATCCATTTCTTCCACCCGTTGCCTATGCCAGCATGCTTTGAGGCATATTGGATGCGCACTTTGGGGTCTTGCTCCTGGTATTTGTTGTAGATGTCGAGCACCTTGCCGCGCAAATCTACGGCGATGGGGTTGATGAGGTTGGCCTCTTGGTCAACAGCCATGGAAGGCAAATATTCGTTGGTGCGGGCGGGATAGCCGAACACAAAAGCAAAGTCGCCTTCCTCTATGCCTTTCAACGAAATGTCGAGATGTCTGGCGGGTTGATAAGGTATGTTGTCCTTGTGGTAAACAGCGGGATGCCCGTCCTTGTCAGCATAGACACGGAAAATGCTGAAGTCGCCGGTATGTCGGGGCCAGACCCAGTTGTCGGTGTCTCCGCCAAACTTTCCGATGTTGCTCGGCGGACAGCCCACAAGGCGCACGTCGGTGTAAACCTCGTTGAGCAGCAGGTAATATTCGTTGCCCAAGAAAAAGGGCTTCACACTGACCTTAAACCGGGTCTCTTTCTCCACCTCCCCAATGATTTTCTTGATATTGCCTTCAACTATAGCCTGACGCTCGTCTTCTTTCGTGTCGGGAGTGATGCCCGAGAGCACGGTCTCGGTTACGTTGCGCATCTCGCGTAGGAAGATGACACTAAGGCCGGGACAAGGCAATTCCTCTCCCTTATTCATAGCCCAAAACCCTTTGGTGAGATAGTCGTGCTCAACCGAACTATGGCTTTGGATATAGCTGTGGCCGCAATGGTGATTGGTGAGCAGCAGGCCTTGGTCGCTGACGATTTCGCCCGTACAGCCTCCGCCAAAGAGCACAATGGCATCTTTCAGGCAGCTCTGGTTAATGGAATAGATGTCTTCTACAGTGATTTTCATGCCCATCTCCTGCATTTCCTTCTCATTGTATTGCAACAACATGGGTATCCACATGCCTTCGCCGGCAGTAAGGAGGAAGGGGAAAAACAATAGTAAGACCAATAAACTAGATACGTGTTTCATGGTGGGAAATAAATTTCTTAAGACAATAAACATCGTGACCCACTGTGGCAGGTCGCAACAATTCAACGTTTGACAAGGATTTATTCCAGGCCGTGCCAGTCGTCCGTGGCGTCAAAATCGATTTCCTTGCATTGTGTAATGAGGTCAGGACAGTTGGAAACACGATAATAGTCATCGCCTTTTTGCTGCACTACGTCAATAAAGCGCCAGGGACTGTCATAGCCACTGCTATAAAGCAGGAAATGCTTTACATATCCTTTCAGCATCTGAGACCTTTCGTCGGGACGGTTTGGGTTTTGCCGCACCTGAATGGTGTAGGGTTTTTCGGGGTTGTATCCGTTTGCGGGAGTCGCACCCTTGAAGAATGAAGAAACAAGATAAGGTCTTGCATAGGGGTCGTTCTCGCGATAGAGTTCGTTCAAGCGTCTTGTCACCGTCATGAAATTGGTCTCGGTATTGTTTAGCCTGAGACATTCGGCCCCGATGGTCCTATCGCGACGATACATTTCCATAGCTACAAGCTGGAGTGCGATACAGCCTTCGGGCGAAGTGCCAAGTTCGGACTGCAGGTTTTGAAATTCCTCGAGAGAAGCAGGAATCCCATCAATGGTCACCTTGTCGGACAAGATGGTGGATGTTGCATTTCGGGCAGCTGATTTAATCTTTCTGCCAAGCCCGCCAAGCTGAGCGTTAGCTTTGGTGGAACCAAATAATAGTACCATGGACATTAGAATAATGTATTTGTTCATTGAATATTGAATTTGGGTTAATATGTAATCGTTCAGAAATAATAATAATGTTCTATGTTTTGGCTTCAAGCTGAATGTCAGACGATACGCAGAATATGTAAACTATTTTGTC
>JBGYWU010000137.1:0-30109 GCA_041842265.1 Candidatus Limimorpha sp.
AAAGATAGGCATTTATCCGGCTCAAACAGGGAGAGGGAAGGTTTTCTCCTCTCTCTCGTTTGAGTAAAAAATGTTTCACCTCGTGCCTCCGAAAAAGTTGCATTTATGTGTTGAATTTAGGCAATAATATAATAGGTGTCAAAATAATTGTTGGCAAGCATGTCGAAATCGAGGTAGCTCTGATAGGGGTTGCCGATGAGGTTGCAGCCGCGCAACGGAGCCTCATAGCTCGAAAGAGTTTCCGTATAGGACAGGGGATAAACGAAATCGGCATTGTTGAGGATGCCCGTATTCATGAGCACGGTTTCCTTGTCGATGGCCATCATGTAGCCTTTGCCGCGTTCCATTGCGGTTTCGTTCGTGTAAGGAATGTTGTCGTGCGGTTCGTCCTCATGCCAGTGGTCAGCGCTGTTGCGCTTGAAGTTGATCCAGTGGTAAGAGGGTTCGCTGTAACAATAGAAGTCAAAACTGCCTTTGGGCGTGTCGGTGGGGAAGTATCCGTTGGCTTCGAGGGTGATGGGAGAGGGATCCTGCATGTAGCCGTGTGCTATGTTGTCGGCATAGCTTATGCCCATGGCAGGTTGTTGCAGCGGCGTGGCAAACATGTGCCAATCGTAGGGCTTCCCGCCCAAGAGTGAGGCGTCGCTGTTGTCGAAGGTAACACCCACGGTAGCGTTCAGCATATTATTCGCGGCTTGCAGCACGCCCACGTGTTCCCCGATATATACCGCCACATTGGAATTGTTGTTTGTGCCGATTTCTGTCGTATTCGCCTTGTAGAGGCAGATGTTTCCGCCTTCGGCAGTTTGGTTGTATTTGGCAATCATTGTGTTGAGGTCGGGCTTGTATTCCATGAAGAGATGGTTCACGGTATCGACTTGTGCGAGGCAAGTGAAGTCAGGTAGGGCCAATACGGGATAGTCGTTGTTGATGGGACTGGCCATCGTGCGTGTCCAAGTGGCATAATTGCCAGCAACTTGGCCGTTGAGTTTGTCGAGCAGGCTTTCGGCACCCACCATTTGGTCGGTTTGCCCGTACTTGTATTTGCCGTTCAGCCTTTGTGTCCCAGTGTAGTCGGCGGGGCTGTAGCTGTTGGTGGCGGCTATTCCGTTAGCCGTTAAAGCGTGGTAATTGGCTCCGGCGATGCTGTTGCCACGGTCTCTTCTGAGGTAGCAGTTCTTCACCGTGCCGGAATTGTTGGCCACAAGGCCGCCGATGTTGTCGGAAGCCGTTCCGCTGTGCGTAAACTTGGGATAAGAGAGGCTGTTGGCAACGCTGCCTTCGTTTCTGCAGACCAAGCCGCCCATCTCGCAACCCTCAAGGTCGGCGATGGAAATGCATGAGTGCGTTTCTGATGCCGAACCCGACACCAAACCGATAATGCCGCCAACCCGAGCTTGAGAATCACTTGCCTTCAATGTGCCCCTTGCCTCGCTGTAGATGACCTTGCCGCCGTTGATAAGAGTGTCGGCGATGATGCCATAGTAGCCCCCAGTGCCTGGTCGCGTAACAAAGTCGCTGCTTGCAACGAAGGTGTTTTTCACCAAGCCGCCGTTAACAACGCCGAACATGCCGGGATTGACGTATTCGGCCGTATTGCGCAAGTTGCTTATGGTATAGCCCTGACCATTGAATGATCCTTTGAAAGGGACAGCACCCGTGCCGATAGGCACCCATTCATGCTCGCCCATGTCCACGTCTGCAGTAATAACTGCTGTAACGCTGGGATGCGGTTGGCTGCCATTGTACCCGTTGATGTAGGAAATCAGCCAGGCCAAATCTTCCTTGGAATCGATGTTGCCGACAGCGAAGCCCGAGGGCTGCTCCGTAACGATGCCTACCCATGTGGGCGAGAACAGTTCAATGACAGTGAGATTCGTTCCGTTGTCATTGGGCCAATACCGTTCGAAAAGAATTTTACGGTTGTAGGTCTCCTTGTCGTTGAAAGTGAAAAGGCTCAGGTCAGCCTCCGTAACGGCGCCATTGCCCGACTCGACGATGTTGCGGCTATGGTAAAAGTTGTTGCTCGAAACGCCGAGCGTAACGTGGAGATGCCCGTCAGGGCAATTGATGTCGCCAGCCTTAGTGATGACCCGGTTGATTCCGCTGCCGCTGTCCTTTGTCTTGGTACAATACAGATAAATGTCGTTGTCGGGAGCGAAAACAGGCGCTCCCGACAGGAAGAAAGCCCCATCCTGATAGATACCTTGGGCGATGGGCGCTGAATTGCCGGTAATGCTACCGCCGCTCATGTGAATGGTTGCGTTGGTAACACTGGTGTTGTTATTGGTGAAATTGTATATTCCGCCACCGCTTGCCGTGGCTGTATTATCGGTAATGCTACCGTTTGTCAGTCTGAGAATCGCGTCTTTCCCGTGGTTGTACACGCCACCGCCCCTTATCGCAGTGTTGTTCCTTATCACGCTCCTTTCACCCATGGTAACGGCGGAGGTGCGTCCCCACGACGTTCCTCCGTTATTGTACACGCCGCCGCCGTTTTTAGTGGCTGTGTTGCTGGCTATGGTGCAGTCGTAAAGAACGAGAGTTCCATGATAGATAAATATGCCGCCTCCGTTTTCCGCAGTGTTGCCGGTGATTTCGCCGCTGTTTATGGTGAATGTGGATTCATCATCAATGTTTCTTCCGAAAAATACGCCGCCGCCATTTGTACCCGCAATGTTGTGGGAGATGGTGCCGGCATTCATGGTGAAAGAAATGTTTCCGCCACTGGTGAAATTGGTGAAACCGTACACCCCGCCGCCGTCGATCGTTGCCTTGTTATGGGAAATGGTTCCGCCGTTCATAATGGCACTCGACGTACCAGTGTAGTAGTATATGCCGCCGCCGCTTCTTGCGTTGTTGTAGGTAATCGTTCCGTTTTCGATGGTGAAGGATGCTTTGCTGTACAGACCACCGCCCCATTCTCTCGCATTATTTTGGGTGATGGTGCCCTTACCGAGTGTGAACGCTCCATTGTTATACACCCCACCGCCAAAGTAAGCGCTGGTATTGCCGGAAATCGTTCCATCTGTTAAGGTGAAGTTTTTTTCGTTATACACACCTCCACCGCCATAGGAACTTTGGTCATGGTTTGTCGTGGTGTTGTTGGAAACCGAGCCGTCTGTCATGGTAAAGGTGTCTCGGTTGTACACGCCTCCGCCGTTTTGGGAGGCGTTATTGTTGGTGATGGTACCCCCTTTCATGTTAAGTATAGAAGAAGTCAAGTATATTCCTTCGCCGACATACACGCCTCCCCCGTTCTTGGCTTTATTCCCGCTGATGGTCAAGTCCTCTTTTATGGTGAATACAACATGGTATCCTCCCAAACACACACCTCCACCGGAATATCGTGCCTCGTTGTCCGAGATGGAGTCGTTGCTCAGTTCAAGCGTTGTGTTGTTGAGGAAAAGCCCGCCGCCGTAATTGGCGATATTGCCTTTAATCTTATTGTTGCCTATGGCATACGTCATCCCGTAGTTGCCTCCATCCATGAAGAAGCCTCCACCGTTTGTATTGGCTTCGTTGTTGGCGATGATGCAGTCTTTCAAGGTCAGTTTCAGATTGGTGCTGTTGTTGATGGCAATGCCTCCGCCTGCTACATACACCACGTTTCCGCGGATTGTGTTTCCGATGAGTTTGAGTCGCGATCTCGCACCGGAAGAAACATGTATTCCTCCACCGGCATAAAAAGCTTCATTGTCTGTAACCTCACTTTCGGTAATGATGATCACCAAGGAATCGCTTGTGGAAGGATTGCATGCGTAAATTCCTCCACCAAAAGTGTGTACTATTCCGTTCAGGGCGCGGTTGTTGGAAATCTTGCCGCGCGTAATCTCCAAATAGGCGGCGTTATATACGCCGCCGCCATACACTTGGCGAAGGTCTTCTTTGCCGTTGGCTTCATTTCCCGAAATTTCGCTGTCGCGCATCACGAAACGCGCTTTCTTGTCGTTGTACACGCCGCCGCCGTGGAATTTTGTGGCGTTGCCGACGATTCTGCCCCCTGTCATGGTGAATTGGGCAATACTGCTTTCGCCAATGTTGCACACGCCGCCGCCATAGCTTTCAGCTGCGTTGCCGGCAATTGCACCGCCGCTCATGGTGAGGGTGGCTCCCGATGGGTTGTACACGCCGCCGCCCATGCCAACGGACTTGTTCTTCGCGATGGTTCCACCGTTCAAGATCAGCTTGCCAGAAGATGAATTCAGGATTCCTCCCCCATTTTGGTTTGTCCAACCACCCATAATGATGCCGCCGTTTATTGTGGCCGTGAGGGTGTCGTTGGCAACGATATAAGTGTATGTCACTTCGGGGCTGTGGGTTGCCGTGGGATTGTTGTCCTTCAAGGTCAAGGTGTAGTTTGAGTTTACATAAAACACGCCACCGTCGTCTTTACCTTCCGAAAGGTTTCTGTTGATGATATGGCCGTTCAGGTCGATGGTGATGTTCTTGGCGATGTTGAGACGTGCCTCTCCCGATGCCGCCACGTAGTCTCTATCCAGAGTCAGGGTACTTCCGTTGGAAGTCGAATTGATACGGCTTTGCAAGGTTGTGAAATTGTTCTGCGCTTGCGCAACCCCAACGCTCCCGAAAAAGAGGAACGCGGTTAGTAAGTTTTTCCACACGGATTTTGTTTTGTTCATTTGATATTGATATTATGTAGTTTGTAGTTTCGGTGCAAGGGTCAAAAGTGATGTTTGTTGTGCATTAGTGTCCGACATAAAAGAAGAACCGTGAGCTCTTTGCTTTGAGTCGAGGTTCTGGACGACCAGCTATCACAAACAAGAAAGCTCACGGTATTCTGCGATCATTTCTGCTTTCATTCGTGATAGTGTGAAATTGTCCAGACTTCGACCCAATAAAGAAAAGCCGAAATGCTCCTAAAATATATCTTTATGCTATTTACATGATCCAATAGGCGTATAATTTGGCCGCAAAAGTACGAACTATTTTGTAATCGAAAGTGTTTTTTCGATTTTTTCACCCTCCTCACACCTCATTACGTGCTCTCCCCTTTGTCATTACGAGGAGAAGACGGCGAAGCATTCCACTTGGGGCACAGCAAGGCGTTGTCATGGCAATCCCGTAGGGATTGCGGATGGCTGGCAGGCGGTGAAACGCGATGTACCCCCTGCCTAACAAACGAATTCCATATTCCGATAGGTGGAGCGCTGTGGCGTGTCTCCTTTTTTTTACCATTTCCATAGGTTGGCTCCTAAGGTCCATTCAATGTAATCGATTTTGGTGGCGTGAACCCTCATGCCCACCCCTGCAAATAAAGCCTTGCTTTTGCCGAAATGGTAGCGGAATGACAACCGTTCGTAATATTTTTGGTAATGCCGTGGCAGATAGTCCGCTGTCTGCCACACGTAGCAGGCGAAAGAGAGATGCCCAATGAAGTTGCCGTAACAAAGGTCGCCTCCGATGTAGGGTGCTACGCTGAAAGCATCTACGGTTTTGTATTGTTCTTCGGCATGATGGTATTCATACATCACCTGGTTCTCCCCAGTGTATATCAGGTCGAGGCCACCGCCAAATCGGAAACAGGGATGGATGGCCCTGGAATAGCCTACTTCAAAAGTGTTGCACAGACAATACCTCCCCATGATGGTATTCGACTCGCGCATGCCGATGCCGTCGAGCGCATAAATGAGGTTGTATTTCTCGAAAGTGTATTCTTTGTCGTGCAGTGTCTTGACGTGTCCCTTGGGAAAGTAGCGCAACCCGACTTGTCCGCCCAACACATTGATGCCTTTGTTGGGCACACGGAGGGCACCGTTGGAGGCGTGGGAAAAAACGGCCCGCACAACAAGGTCGAAGTTGTCGGTCAACTTGAAGACGGGACCGAAGTCGAGGTTGAGGTGCACGGTGAGCGGAGAACTGACAAGGCGGTTATGGCCTTTGGGCCAATAGGCCATGCCAATGCCCCAAGTGTAGTCGAATTGGAACTTCTGACGGTTGACAATATGCCCGTTGCAATAGCCGAAAACGGCATAGCTGTTGCCCAAGTCGATGACCTTCTGGCTTTCCTTGTCGAAGTAGCCTTTCATCGTGTAGTGCTCGAAACGAAAATCGACACCGATGTTGGGGTAGTTGAAGAAAGATTCCCATGCTTGAGAGCCATCGGTCTGCCTCCCAATGCGGAAATCGGCGCCATACATCGGATAATCGGAATAAAGCGGGAAGGGGATATGGTAGCCATAGCGGAGAGCGGGTTCAATATAGTGACCCTGTGCCGACAATAATGTTGCCATCCCCAACAAAAGCAATGTGACCAGCTCTTTTTTCATGACTTATTGGTTGTCTTTCATTTTCTCGATCAGGCGACGTTCCTTCTTGGTGGGACGACCAGTGCCACGGTCTCGCCATTCGGTCTTATAGGCGTTCATGAACTCGATGCGTTCGTATTCCTCTTTTGGGGTGAGGTCATTGTAAACTTCAGGCACCTGCTTGGGCGGGACACGGTTCTTCGCCACCGCCTTCACTTCCACCTCTTTGTGCAACTGCCCTATTTGCACTTGAATGACCTCGCCCACCTTCACTTCGCGTGAGGGCTTGATGGGGTTGCCGTCCACCTTCACCTTTCCACCCTTGATGGCATCTGCGGCCAAGGAACGTGTCTTGAACAGCCGTGCCGCCCATAGCCATTTGTCCATCCTGACGATATTCTCTTCGTTGTTCATTCCAATTATTATTGTCGTATGAGTCATTGCGACCAAAGCTAAGCAATTCCTGAGAAGCCGTCAGCCTCCCTTTTTGATGGGATGCATGGAATTCCCCTTTAAATGGGTCAGGGACACTTCACCATAAGTGGGTCAGGGGGATTATAAAACACGCACATAAAAACCTCTTTACCAAAGTTTTCCCTTTCTGCTGTTTTGTGTCCATTGCACACGCAGTGTCAGGTCAGCACGTGATGCATCATTATTTCTCTTTGAATATCAGCTGAATCGGGACACCGTTGAAGTCCCAAGTCTCCCGCAACTTGTTTTCCAGGAAGCGTTTGTAGGATTCCTTCACGTCCTTGGGCAGGTTGCAGAAAAAGATGAACTGGGGTGTGCGGCCTTTTAACTGGGTTATGTATTTGATGCGAAGGAAACGTCCGCGCGAAGCTGTTGGCAGCGGCACCGAGTTGATGATCTCCAACATCTTGTCGTTCAACTCGCGCACGGGGATGCGGCGTTCGCGGTTGGCATATACCTTGTGTGCCGTCTCCAACACCTTATATATACGTTGTTTGGTGATGGCAGAGGTGAAGATGATGGGATAGTCGGTGAAAGGAGCGGTCTTGGAACGAATCAGTTCCTCGTAGGCTTTGTGCGTGTTGGAATCCTTCTCGATGAGATCCCATTTGTTGACGACCATCACCAGACCTTTTTTGTTTTTCTCGATGAGGCGCAGGATGTTCATGTCCTGTGCTTCGAAGCCTTGTGTGGCATCGAGCATGAGGATGGCCACGTCGCAGTCTTCAATGGCACGCACGGAACGCAGCACGGAGTAGAATTCGAGGTTTTCCTCCACCTTGCTTTTCTTGCGCAGTCCGGCGGTGTCAACCAACATGAAATCCATGCCAAAGGCATTGTAGCGCGTGTAGTTGCTGTCGCGCGTAGTGCCAGCAATGTCGGTTACGATGTGGCGGTCAGTACCAAGAAAGGCGTTGATTAAGGACGACTTGCCCACATTGGGCCGGCCCACCACGGTGAGTTTCGGCAAGTCGGTGTTGAAGTCAGTGGTGTCGGAAGGCAGCAGTTCGCAGACCTTGTCCAAAAGTTCACCTGTACCCGTGCCCGTCATGGCTGACATCGGGAAAGGCTCACCCAAACCGAGCGAGTAGAACTCACCGGCTAAGATTTCCTTGTTCGGCTCGTCTATCTTGTTGACAGCCAATAGAACCGGTTTTTTCTGTTGTCTCAGGATGTTAGCCACATCTTCATCAAGGACATGCAATCCTTCGCGGCCGTCCACGATGAAGATGATGATGTCAGCTTCTTCGATAGCCAAGTCAACTTGCTTGCGGATTTCTTCTTCAAAAATGTCGTCCGACCCCACCACATAACCGCCGGTGTCGATGACGGTGAATTCCTTGCCGTTCCAATCGCTCTTGCCGTAGTGCCTGTCGCGTGTCACGCCGCTTGTTTCTTCCACGATGGCCATGCGCTGCTTCAGCAGACGGTTGAAGAGAGTCGATTTCCCCACGTTGGGTCTCCCCACAATTGCTACAATGTTTGACATTTCTTTGTCGGTTTTATGATTTCAGGCTGCAAAAATACTAAATAGTTAGGAGTGTGAAGTTAGGAGTGTGGAGTTTTTTCTCCGTCTCCCCACTCCAAACCACACAGTCCCAACCTCTAACTGCTTTTAGGCTTCGTAGCCAAAACGTTTCAACTCAGCCTCGTTGTCTCTCCAGTCCTTATCGACTTTCACGAACAGTTCCAAAAAAATTTTCTTTCCCGTAAACTCTTCAATATCAGTGCGTGCCTGTATTCCCAGTTTCTTGATGGCGCTGCCGCCCTTGCCGATGATGATGGCTTTTTGCGAGTCGCGGGCCACATAGATGATGGAGCGGATGTGGATGTGGCGTTCGGTTTCCTCGTAGCTTTCCACCTCGACTTGCACGGAATAAGGAATTTCCTGCTGAAAATTGAGAAGGATTTTCTCGCGGATGATTTCGGTGATGAAGAACCGCATCGAGCGGTCGGTGAGTTCGTCCTTGGGGAAATAGGGTGGGCACTCGGGCAGTTTCTCCAAGATTTGTTTGAAGATGAACTCCACATTGGCACCATATTGTGCCGAGAGTGGAAACACGGTGGCGTTGGGCAGGATTTGTCGCCACGTCTCAACGGCCTGTTCCACGGCTTCTTGGTCGGACAGGTCGATTTTGTTGATGAGCACATATACCGGGATGGTGGCGGTTTTCAGGCGTTCTACTGTCTTTTCCTCAATCTTTTTGTCGGTGACGTCAACCACGAAGAGGATGAGGTCGGCATCAATGAGGGCGACGTTGACGAACTGGTTCATCACCTCGTGCATCTTGTACGCCGGGTCTTTGATGATGCCAGGGGTGTCGGAGAAGACAATCTGGAAGTCGTCGCCGTTGACAATGCCCAAAATCCGGTGACGTGTGGTCTGCGCTTTTGAGGTGATAATGGAGATTTTCTCTCCAACGAGCTGGTTCATGAGGGTGGACTTGCCCACATTGGGGCGTCCTATAATGTTGACATAGCCTGCTTTATGACTCATAATGAAATTTTTTTCCTGATTTTTGCTTTGCAAAGAAACAAAATTATTATCTTTGCACCCGATTTCGGGAGTAATTTTTTTGTTTTCCGAAATATTTCGCACGATGCGGGGTAGAGCAGAGGCAGCTCGTCGGGCTCATAACCCGGAGGTCGGAGGTTCGAATCCCCCCCCCGCTACCAAAACAAAAACGGATGACCATGGTCATCCGTTTTTGTTTTGGCCTCTCCATATCGACAGGTTAGGTTTGTGCAGGTGTCCTGATGTCTTCAATTCTTGTCCAAACTGCCGCCAATGCTGAGGTTCATCTCAACGGTGCCGCTATTGAATGCAAAGTTGCCGTTGCCCGAACAGCTGCCGTCGAGTACAAGCTTTCGGCCGGTCAGCGTGCCCCTGATGGAATACGTTACGTTCAGTTCTGGCGAGACGGTGAACCCGCCCATGTTGTATTCGAAGGTGATGGCTTCTTCAGTGGCTTCGAAAGTGACTGTGTCGCCTTCAACAGTGCCTCTGCAAGCAATTTCCCTGCCTTCAATGGTGCAGGTGCCCACCACTTCGTTCATGTTTTCGCCTTCTCTAAGGACGAGTACGACGGGCACTTCGCGGTCGGTCAATTCTTGTTCCATGGGCTCCATGCCGCTGATGTTGACCTTTATGGTGCCTGTGGTCAAGGCAATGCCGTTGTATTGGCCGACAAACTTGGCGTTGGGCTTCTCGTTGTAAATGACGTTGAAACTCTTTGAGACCGTCTGCCCCGATACGTCGGTAACTGTGCCCTTGATGTTAACTGTGCCGCTCGCCTCAACGGTGAAAGCGTGCGTATAGATGTAAGGAGGTACAGGGTCGTTTTTTTGGTTGTTGAAGTTGCCTGAATGGCTGGCCAATACAGTGCCGTTTTGCGAAAGTACAATTTCGATTTGGGTCAAGCCATCGCCCGTGGCCATGAAACCGACCAGAATTTCCTCGCCGGAATACACAAGGGCGTTTTCTGCTACGCATCCTACGCCATCATAAATGTCGATGGTAGGCGCTTTAGGAGTTTTTTTGCAGCTTGCCAGAAGCAACAAACCGATGCAGCAAGCTATGAATAATGTGGATTTCTTCATGATGGAGCAGGTCTTTAAGTTATTGTTTTGCAAGTTTCCCTGTTACGGCCCCCGACACTTCATTGATTATCAATTCTTGTCCACTGATGGTGGCCGAGCCTTTCCCCGTATAGGTGCCCGTGATGTTCAAGGTGTCGCTTTCGGATTTGGTGCCTTCCATCTTGAGGTCCAATTCAAATCGGAAGGACTGGTTGGGTTGGTCTACGATGATGTGCACGGTTTCAAAATCAGCCTTTTGTTCCGTTGCAGTGCCTGTGGCTTGGTACGGTTCGTTTTCGATACTCACAGTGGCCGTGATGGCGTTGTCTCCATCGCCCTTGGTGATGTCCATGCTGATGCTGTCGATGGGGAAAGTCATGTTGTTCACGGCTTGGTTGTCAATGGAATTGATGGAAAGCGTGAATTGCCCGATGTAGTGGCCTACATAATTGGGGGTGTAGTCAACGGGTTTCTTGCAGGACGCAAGCATAACCGCGATGCCGAACAGTGTGACGGTAAGTGATTTCTTCATGATTTGGATGTTTGATATTTGAAATTCTGATATACACATGTTGATTCGATATGCAAAAATAAGTCCAAATCGGATTTGATAACGTGTTTTCATCAAAAAAATGTATTTTTGGGCACGTTTTGAGCCTATGAAGAAGAAATGGATAGGCCTTTCGGTGGCGCTTGCCTTGGTTTTTGGCTTGGTGCTGCTTGAAGTATTTGGGCCGGTTTTGGCTACCATGCCCCTGTGGATGTCGGTATTGCCTCCTTTGGTGGCCATCGTGATGGCCATTTTGATTAAAGAGGTGATTTCGTCGCTCTTTGTCGGCATACTGACAGGTACTTTCCTAATGGCATTATATGGTGGAGCGAGTCCTACTTCGGCTTTGGGCAACGGTTTGCTGCGCGTGGTGGATACTTATGTCGTTGGATCGCTCTTCGATGTTGACCATGTGACGATTATTGTCTTCACTTTGCTTATCGGCGGCATGGTGCGCATCATCACGGCCAACGGCGGAATGAAAGGCGTGGTGAATTGGCTCTCGCGACATGCCAAGGGACCGCGTTCCGGGCAATTGATGACTTTTCTGATGGATTTGTGTATCTTTTTCGACGACTATTCCAATACCTTGGTGGTGGGCAACACAATGCGGCCCGTCGCCGACAAACTTAAGGTGTCGCGCGAGAAGTTGGCTTATATTGTGGATTCTACTTCCGCGCCTGTGGTTTCGGTGGCGTTTGTCACCACGTGGATTGGGGCGGAACTGAGTTATATTCAGGACGGCATCAATGCCATCGGTCTAGAGGCTTCGGCTTATTCGGTATTTTTCCATTCGTTGGGCTTCAGTTTTTATCCTTTTCTGACTCTCGGTTTCGTGCTGATGATTATCCTCTGTGGCCGCGATTTTGGCCCGATGTTGAAAGCGGAACGCAAAGCCCGCGCTGCCGCAACTGGCCCTTTCGTTGTGGACGATGATTCCCGCCCAGCGCATATCCTTGATGCGTTACTGCCTTTGGCGGTGCTGATTTTGTGCACCATCATCGGGCTGATGGTTACTGGTTATGATGCCTCGCAATGGTCTGACCCGCATCGGGGCTTCTTCTCCAAGCTTTCTGCCACCATTGGAGCCGCCAATTCCTATCAGGCACTGCTTTGGGCTTCGGCGCTGTCGCTGCTGACCGCCATTGTGGGCACCATGCTGCGCGGGTCAATGGAATTGAAGCAGGTGATGGAGGAGATGGTGGAGGGGTTCAAATCGATGTTCAATGCGGTGCTAATTCTCACTATGGCATGGTCTATCGCCTCGGTTACAAAAGACATGCACACTGCGGAGTTTGTTTCGCAACTGTTTCTGCAATGGTCGTTTTCGCCGGCTTTGGTGCCTGTGCTTACTTTCCTGCTGGCCGCTTTGATTGGATTCTCTACAGGAACCTCTTGGGGAACTATGGCCATTCTCTATCCTTTAATCTTGCCCGCTTCGTGGCTGCTCTGCCAGGAGCAAGGCCTGAGCGTTGACGCCACGATGCCTTTGTTCTACAATGTGGTGGCCTCGGTGTTGGCTGGCTCGGTGATGGGCGACCATTGCTCCCCGATTTCCGATACTACGATAATGAGTTCCTTGGCTTCGAGTTGCAACCATTTGCAGCATGTCAGCACACAAATGCCTTATGCCCTCACTGTGGGTGCCACGGCTTTGCTGTTGGGCGTTTTGTCTACGGCTTTGGGATTGCCGACTTGGTTGGCGTTTTTGATGGGCTTTGGCGTGCTATTGCTAATTGTTCGATTCGTCGAAAAAAAAGTAGAGACGTAGCGAGCTACGTCTCTACATATGATGTGGGATTGTTCACCAATGGTTATTTTGCAGGATCGGTATTGTCGCACCGTTGTCCCTCGTACCGCTGCACCTCGTCGTATTTGTATTCCAACGAAATGCCCACCGTCTTGAACATATCCTCGGTCTCGGCGCCGTCATGATAGCGGCGTTCGCATACCACGCGGACGATACCGCAGTTGATGATGAGCATGGCACAAGTGCGGCAAGGCGTCATGCGACAATAGAGAGTGCTGCCGTCCAAGGCGATGCCACGACGAGCGGCCTGGCAGATGGCATTCTGCTCGGCGTGGACAGTGCGCACACAATGTTGGGTCACCGAGCCATCCTCGTGGATGACCTTGCGGAAAAGATGGCCCACATCATCGCAATGCGGCAGGCCCCTAGGAGAACCCACATAGCCCGTCACCAAGATTTGCTTGTCCTTTACGATGACGCAGCCGCTGCGGCCACGGTTGCAGGTGGCGCGTTTGCTGACCGTGTCTGCGAGGTTGAGGAAATAGTCGTCCCACGAAGGGCGAATGTTGAGTTGGAGAAGGGTCTTCTCCACTTGCTCGTGCAACTCGGGAATGCTGCCGTCATTGGTCAGCACAAAGTCGGCCTCTCTGATGCAAGCGCCGAGGTTCTGCTTGTTGGGGTCTGTGGCGGTCATCTCGCGTTCTTCGTTGGCCACAAAGGTCTCGAAATCGATGTGGTCTGTCTCCGAGCCGCGCCGGTGGATGCGGCCGTAGCGGATTTTCCTGTCGGCGTCGACGGCCAAGAGGTAGAACTCGCCCTTCTCGCGCAGGGAATGAATTTCGCCGGGAGTGCGCACGCTCTCGATAACGGCATTCTTGTCTTCAGCCTTGGCACGCTCGTAAAGCTGGTCGGTGATGTAGCTTGGACTGTGCTTGGCACGCAAATCGTTGCCTACCAATACCATGGTGTCGCGGTTCACTTCCATCCCGCGGCGTATTATTTCCTCGGTGATGTAGTCCCTTACAGAATAATGCACGAAGCCCTTGTTCTTTACCAGATAGTCAACGATGGTGCCTTTGCCCGCACCAAGGGTGCCTGTGATTCCTATGATTATCATATTGGTTGCCTGTGGTTTATTGTATCTTTCATGACTTGTTCCTTGATTTCTACAACCCATTTGTCGACATCGGTGGGTTGGAACTGTTCCATCTGCGTCAGGAGTTCCACCGGGTCGTCACTGATGACGAGGCCGTTAACGTGTTCTTGGCGCACGAAACCTTCCCGGGCGGCGTGATCGATGAAATGGATGATGTCGTCGTAGTATCCGTTTACATTGTATAGGGCAACGGGTTTGTCGAACACCCTCAGCTGACTGAGCACGTAGGCCTCGAAGAACTCGTCCATGGTGCCTAAACCGCCCGGCATGGCGATAAAACCGTCAGCCATGTCCTCAAGAATTCTCTTGCGCTCGGCCATGGTGTTGACTACAATAAGTTCATCAATGTCTTTATAGCCCACTTCCATGTCCATGAGGTGTTGGGTAATGGTGCCGGTCACCTTGCAGTGCTGTTGCAGCATGATGTCGGCGATGATTTTCATCAGGCCCACGCTGCCACCGCCGTAGAGCAACTCGCACTCTCGGTTGGCCATTTCCTGACCCAGTTCAGCTGCTTTCTTGCGGTAAATCGGGTCAAAGCCCATACTGCTGCCGCAAAAGATACAAATCTTCTTCATCGGTGGAATTTTTTGCAAAAGTAGTATTTTTTATCTTTGCGGCCTGAAAAATATCAAAGCGATCAAAAATGAGTGTTATGAACAGAAACATAGGCATTTTGGGCGCGATGGCCCAAGAAATCGACGATGTGAAGGCCCTTTTGACGGATAAGACCGTCGTCAAAATCGCCAACCGTGAGTTTGTAGTGGGCAAAATCAACGGCATCGGTTGTGTAGTGGCTTTCTCCAAATGGGGGAAGGTGGCTGCAACGATTACCGCTACATTGTTAGTTCAGGAGTTTGGCGTCACCGACCTTCTCTTCATCGGCACGGCAGGGGCCTTGGCCGACGGCCTCAAGGTGGGCGACATCGTCATCTCCAAACGCCTTGTGCAACACGACCTTGACGCGCGTCCCATGCTTTCGCGCTTCGAGTTGCCTTTGCTCAACCGTATTTATGTCAACAGCGACCCCGAGTTGACCGCTTTGGCGGGAAAGGCGGTGGCGCGTTTGCTGGACAGTGGCGTGGAAAACATGGTAGGCGAAGAGGCAATAAAAGAATTCAATCTTGCTCCGACCTTGTATTTCGGCGACATTGCCAGTGGCGACCAATTCGTCAACAGCGATGAGAAGCGACAGGAAATTCTGAAGTTGTTGCCTGGTGTCCAATGTGTTGAGATGGAAGGTGCTGCCGTGGCCCAGGTATGTTTGGAATTCGGTGTGCCTTTTACCGTCATCCGCACCATCAGCGATACTGCCGACCACAACGCCCGCATCGACTTTGGCAAGTTCATCCTCGAGGTGGCAAACGCCTACTCAAGGGCGATTGTCGGGGAGATAATTAGGTTGTTATAGTCCTACAATTGGGGCTTGTCATTCTTCCTTATCAACCCCTCCAGCTCCAACCTGACAATCTCCCAAAACATTGCCATTCCCACTTCCAATATATCGTCGGGGAAATCAAATTCCGGGTTGTGCAGGGCAGGCTGTTCTTGGCCTGAGCCCAAGCCGAAGAAACCTATCGGACACACACTTCCAAACCTTCCGAAGTCTTCCGACCAGCGGAAAGGCTCGTCAAGGCGAACAAGATCCAATTCAAGGTTTTCAGCCGCTTTTTCTATGGTTTTCACGCAGCCGCTGTCGCTGTTGGTGGCGGCGAAGGCTTCGTGTTCCGAGAAGTTGAAGCCAAAAAGGTGGTCTTGGGCCTTGGCGCGGCAAAACTCAATGATTTCTGTGGACATCAGTTCCAAGTTGCGGTCATCGAAACTTCTTAATGTGAGCCATATCTCAGCGTGGCCGGGAGCCACGCCAAAGGTTTCTACGCCCAAAACGGCGTGCGTGACGACAAAGGTGGTCAGCGGCTTCAAGGCTTTCAGCGGCTCGCGTTTTTTCTCCAACTGGTGGATGAGCTTTGCCAACAGTTCCGAAGGGTTGTGTCCTGTTTCGGGCTGCGAGGCATGGGCTGTGCGGCCTTCGAAACAGAGTTTCAGCCCGAAAGAAGCCGCCGCAAAGCAGCCTTCGCGCACCACGACTTGTCCTTTCGCGAAACCGGGCAGGTTGTGCAGCCCGTAGGCCATGTCAGGCTTGATATGCGCAAACTGAGGGTCGTTGAGGACAGCCCGTGCGCCTTGTCCGGTCTCCTCGGCGGGCTGGAAGAGCAAGACGACTTCGCCTTGGTCGGGGCGTTGCTCACCAAGCCATTGCGCCAGCCCACAGAGGATGGCAGCGTGGCCATCGTGTCCGCACTTGTGCGAAACGCCTTGGTTTTGTGAACGGTAGTGGAGACCGTTTGGTTCGGGGATTTGCAGCGCGTCGATGTCGCCACGGATGAGGATACGCTTGCCCGGCTTGGCGCCTTTATAAATAGCCGCCAAGCCGTAGCCGCCCATCATTTCGATGATGTGGTCGGGCCGGGTCTGCCTTATCCATTCGTTCAAAATCTTGTTGGTCAGTGCCTCATGTCCCGAAAGCTCGGGATGCGCGTGGAGGACATGTCTCAGTTCTATGAGGTTTTGCATGGGATGAATCGTATCAATAGCCTTATTTAAAAGGTGTCCAAAGTGTCTGAAAACAACGCAGCCGTAGCAAACAAAGGTCTGGCGACGTTTTCTGCACGTCATAACTTGCCTTTCCCCGTAATGCCAACAAAGGTTGTTGTAATGCCGCAAAATTAAGAAAAACGTTTCATGTAAATATGCCAAGAATAAAAAGAATTGTCTGTCGTTTGAGTTAATTTACTATCTTTGCCCCCAAATTTTGGAAGACGGAATGTCAACTTTATTATATCCCTTAAAATTTAAGCCCATCTTCAAGGACAAGATTTGGGGAGGGCGCAAAATCAAGGAAGTCCTTGGCATGGATTACGGCTCTCTGCCCAACTGTGGCGAGGTGTGGCTGCTCTCAGGCCTATGGGAAGAGCAAAGCGAAATCGCCAATGGCGACTTTGAGGGCGACGAGATCAACGACCTTGTGGAAACTTTCATGGGCGACCTTGTCGGCGATTCGGTTTTCGACAAATATGGCGAACAATTTCCGCTGTTGCTGAAGGTCATTGATGCCAATGACTGGCTCTCTGTGCAAGTACATCCCGATGACGAACTGGCAGAAAAACGCGGTTTGGGCAACGGCAAGACCGAGATGTGGTATGTGATGCAAGCCGAAAAGGATGCCGAACTCGTCATGGGCTTCAACCGGGAATTGACCCGAATGGACTATGTCAACGTGTTGAAAAATAATGAATTGCATCAAGTTTTAAACCATGAACAAGTTCAATCTGGTGATGTGTTCTTCATCCCTTCCGGTCGTGTCCACGCCCTCGGCCCCGGTATCATGGTGGCTGAAATACAGCAGACCAGCGACACCACCTACCGCATTTACGACTGGGATCGTATCGACGTAGCGGGTATGCGCCGCGAGTTGCATGTCCCCCAGTCGGTGGAGGCCATTGACGGAACAATGCCCGAAAACTACAAAACCGCAGTCCCCGATGTGATGAACAAAACAGTTCCTGTCGTTGACTGCCAGTATTTTGTGACCAATTTGCTTCAACTGCAAGGCGAGATGGAAAAAGACTATTCCAACCTTGATTCCTTTGTGATTTTGATGCCCTTGGAAGGTTTTTTCTCACTGCATTGGGAAAATGGCGCGGTTTTTGTAAAAGCAGGAGAATGCGTCTTGATCCCTAACCTCATCAAAAAGGTAGGCATCAGGGCGGAACAGTATTGCAAGTTGTTGGAAGTATACTGTAATGTCGCACCTTGAATCTGGCAGAAGAAATATTGAAAACTGAATTATTAGGACATACAAATCAAATAAATCCAATCCGATGAAGAAAATAATGACAATCATGCTGATGGCTCTGATGGCAACGGGCCTTCATGCGCAATCGAAGTCTGACTTGCCAAGCATTACCTTGAAGGATTTGAAGGGCAAGGATGTGAACATCGCCAAGTTGAACAACGGCGGCAAACCCATAGTCATCACTTTTTGGGCCACATGGTGTGCCCCTTGCATCAAGGAGCATAACGCCCTCAACGATGTCTATGAAGACTGGCGGTCTGAAACAGGCGTGAAGATTTTTTCCGTCTCCATTGACGATTCGCGCTCTACCGCCAAGGTGAAGCCTGTCGTGGAAGGCAAGGGTTGGGGCTTCGATGTGCTGCTCGATGTCAACGGCGACCTCAAACGTGCCATGAATGTGAGCAATCCTCCCCACACCTTCCTGATTGACGGCAACGGCAAGATTGTGTATCAGCACACAGGTTATTTTGAAGGTGCCGAAGATGACCTCTATGAGGAGATCCTAAAACTCTCAGATAAGAAAAAGTAAACAACGGCATGGGATTTCGAGACACGAGACATTGGGTGTTGTCCCGTGTCGCGCAGGCCCGTGTCGCTAGTAATAAACGTTTCTATGCGAAAACAAATACTATTTTTGCTTGCACTCGCCCTGACAGTCGGTTCTAGATCGACTGCCCAGTCATTTCTTGAGGACAGCAGGGTGAACGGCAGTTTCCAAACCGATGCGCAATACTATAGGCTGGACAAGGGCATAGGCATCACCGACCTCAACGGCAAGAAATTCGGTGTCAACGGCTTTGGAAAAGTCAACTATACCAATGGAGATTTCTCGGCGGGTATGCGTTTCGAGGCTTTTGTGCCTGAGATGAACGGCTTCCGCAACGAGTTGAACGGCTTGGGTTTGGCCAATTTCTTCGCGACCTACGACAATGGCTTCATTGGCATGACCATTGGCGACATTTACGACCAATTTGGCAGCGGACTCGTGTTCCGCACCTACGAAGAATGGTCGCTCGGTCTTGACAATTCCTTACGGGGAGCTCGCGTGGTGCTGCGCCCCACCCAAGGCGTGACATTGAAAGGCGTGTATGGTCGTCAGCGTTTTTTCTGGGCTCCCTATCTCGGGCGCGACTTGACCACCAGCACCTATCGCGGCTTCGTCCGTGGAGTGGATGCCGAATGGGACCTCAACCAAAGCATTGCCGCAATGAACGACTCGGAATTCAAGATGAGCTTGGGAGGCAGCTTCGTTAGCAAGATGCAGGACACCTCCGTCGTGAACAACCTGTTCTACCGCATTCCTGTCAATGTGGGAGCCGCCGCCGCTCGTGTCAACATGGGCTGCGGGCGTTTCGCTTTCAGTGCAGAGTACGCGCATAAGGTCAACGACCCGTCCGCCATCAACAACCTCATTTATAAGGATGGCCAGGCCCTGATGGCTTCGTTGAGCTATTCGCAGAAGGGCTTCGGCGCAGTCATGCAGGTGAAACGTGTCGATAACATGAGCTTCAAGTCGAACTTTACAGGTACGGAAAACGACCATGACATCAACTTCATTCCTCCTATTAATTACACGCACACCCACAGCCTGCCCTCAATGTACACGTATTCGACACAACCCAACGGCGAAATGGCGGCCCAGCTGCAAGTGAACTACACCATTCCCAAAGGCACGGCACTTGGCGGGAAATATGGCACCAAGTTGGCCCTCAACATCAGCCAAGTGAACGACATTTTGCGTGACTCCATTATGGATAACGGACAGATGGTATTAGGCAAGAAAGGCACCTTGGGCTATACCTCCAATTTCTTCGCCGTCAGCGACCACCGCTTCTTCCGTGACATCAATTTCGAAATCGACAAGAAAATCAGCAAGGACTGGCACCTTACCGCGCACTACATCAACCTGTATTATGACATAGAGACGATTGAAGGCCATGCGGCCGCTCCTGTCGTGCAAGCCAACATCGGTTTCTTGGACGTTACCTACAAAATCAACAAGAGACAGAGCCTCCGCCTCGAATTGCAAGGCTTGTGGGAAAATGAAGTCCGCAAAGGCTATGAGTACGAGGAAAGCGAGAAGAAGGACTATCAGAAGCGTGGCGATTGGGCGGCAGCCTTGCTCGAATACACCATCAGCCCGCACTGGTCGTTCTCCATAGCAAACAAATGGAATTATGGCAACCCCGTGGAGGAGTACCGTGACCATTACTTCACCGGCTCGGTCAGCTACATTCATGAGGCCACCCGCATCATGCTGAGCGCAGGCCGCCAAAGTGAAGGCGTGGTCTGCGTGGGCGGCGTGTGCCGCACCGTGCCCGCATCGTCTGGCGTGAGCTTAACCGTATCAACATCATTCTGATAACAACACAATGAAAAAACATACCTTAACCATAGCAGCTGTATCCCTGATAATGGCTACGGCGAGCTGCGACAAAATCGACAACCCGCTCAAACCCTATACCCCCACGAGTGGAGGCAAGACCGTACTCGTCAAGGACTTCACCGGCGTGCGTTGCGTCAATTGCCCCGAGGCGGCTGCTGCTGTGCATCAGCTTCAGCATGAGTTGGGCGATGACCGTGTCTTTGTCATGAGTGTCCATGCAGGCTTTTTAGCCCAACCCATAGGCAACTTCCCCGATTTCACCACCGAGGAAGGCACAATATGGTATGGCAACAACAACTCCAACCCGCTGTTTTCCGTCAACCGTGCCGCGCTCATCGAAGGCTACACCTACAACATCGGGCAGATTGATACCCCTGTTGGCGAGGAGCTTGACACGCCCCAGACCTTTGACATCAGCATAGAAAATCAGTTTGACGAAGCCAACCGTTTGCTCAAAGTGGACAATATGTTGACTCCTGTCGGGGACATCACAGGCGACTTCCATGTTACAGTTTGCCTTGTGGAGGACAGTATCGTGGGGATGCAGGTCGTTCCGGGAGGTGTTGACCGCGAATACGTGTTCCGCAACGTGTTCCGTGCCACTTTGAACGGCGCCGACGGAACGGCGTTCGCCAACGGGCAGCTCTATGTGAACGAGGAGTACCACAAGAGCTTTAGCCTGGTGCTCGACTCCACCTTCAATGCAGACCAATGCTACGTCATGACTTATGTCTCCGACAAGGCGCAGGATGGCAAGATTCTGCAGACCGCCGTTAAGAAGGTCAAGTGACTTAGAAATAGTGAAGCGTGACACCTGTTTGGCGTCTTGCACCCCATATGGTTCGCTGTTCAGTGGACTGATAAGGAAGGCTTTGCGGTCAAGTATCGGCCTGTGCGGAAGTTGAGTTTCATCCTACATCCACTACGGAAAGCCGATTTCCATTCACCTTGAACTTGATTTGCATGTTTTCAAACCCCATGCCATAAATGCGTTCGGGATCGTCTTGGTAACGCGGTCTTGGGTCATGCGCCAACACTGCAATCAAACTGTGCCTTAGGCTCTCTGCGACTTTTTGCAACAGCCCTTCAGGGAACTCCACTTCCAAAAGGTATTTCGCTGGTTTTGATGCGAATCCGCTGACGGCCTCGGGGTGGCTGTCGGTGTATGCAATATAGGGCTTGATGTCGTAGATGGGTGTGCCATCCATCATGTCAATGCCGGAAACATGGATGACCGGACCGAGTCCTTGCTCCATTTTGATGCTTTCCAGCTTGACAGCCGAGAGCCCGATGGGGTTGGGACGGAATGGCGAGCGCGTGGCGAATACGCCCTTGCGGACGTTGCCGCCCAAGCGCGGCGGGCGCACCGTCGGCGACCATGTGTCGCAAATGGATTCTGAAAACTCCCAAATAATCCAAATATGCGAGAAGTCCTCCAACCCGCGCACGGCGTCCGCATTGCGGTATTCAGGCTCGAATACGATACGGCCTTGCAGCGAGTCAATTATGCCGCTTTGCCGTGGGACGCCGAACTTGGTCGGGAAGTTGGTGTGGATGCGGGCGATGGTTTTCATGTCGCAAAAATAATGCATTTTGCCATGCAAGCCGGAAAAAGCCTTACTTTTGCCGCCGCTAAACCCGAATTAATCATGCAAAACAACGAAGACGCTTCCATATTGGTACTCTATACGGGCGGCACCATAGGCATGATGCAAGACCCCGTCACCGGGGCATTGGTGCCGTTTGATTTCGACAACATCTATTCCCATCTTCCCGTATTGAAGAATTTTGGATACCAGATCGATTTTTATAGTTTTGACCCGCTCATCGACTCCTCAAACATGTCGCCCGACTTTTGGGTGCGATTAGCAAAAAAGATAGGAGAGGAGTATGAGCATTACGACGGCTTCGTGGTGCTGCACGGCTCTGACACGATGGCCTATACCGCCTCGGCACTGAGTTTCATGCTAGAGAACCTGAACAAACCTGTCGTGCTCACCGGTTCACAGCTTCCCATGGGCATGGTGCGCAGCGATGGTCGCGAGAATTTCCTTGCCGCCATCGAAATCGCTGCTGCCAAGGATGAAGAGACCTCTGTCGTCCCCGAAGTGAGCATCTTCTTCCAAAACCAGCTGTTGCGCGGCAACCGCGCCACCAAGTTCAACGCCGAAAACTTCAATGCCTTCATCTCGTCCAACTATCCCAACTTAGCCGATGTGGGCGTACACATTAAATATAATATGGATCGCATCCTCAAGCCCAACTTCAAGAAACTGAAGGTGCACACCAGCATGGACCGCAATGTCGGCATCTTGAAGCTCTTTCCCGGCATTTCAGAGGACTTTGTGCTTCATGTGTTGAAAACGCCCGGCTTGCGTGGCCTCATCCTCGAAACCTTCGGGTCGGGCAACGCCACAACCGCCCCCTGGTTCCTTATTGCCTTGAAAGAAGCCATTGAGGGCGGACTGGTCATCCTCAACGTTACCCAATGCAAGGCCGGATCTGTCGAGATGGGACGCTATGAGACTAGTCTCGACATGGCACGCATCGGCGTGCTGAGCGGCCACGACATCACTACCGAAGCTGCTGTCGCAAAACTCATGTATCTCGTGGGACTCGGCCTCCCTGCGGAAAAAATCCGTCAATTCCTGCAATGTTCCATTCGAGGAGAAATGACAGTTTGATATTGATTATCAAAGAATTGTAAAAATATTCCAAGAAAAATGAAAATAATTTGCCAGCCGCTCGAAAAATTGTTGTACTTTTGGCAACGATTTTTGGGAGGAAGATAGAGGAGTTGGCATGTTGGAGAGATGTCCGAGTGGTTTAAGGAGCACGCCTGGAAAGTGTGTGTACTCCAAAAGGGTACCGCGGGTTCGAATCCCGCTCTCTCCGCGGAAAGATAATGAAAGATAATGATAGTTTAATCAGACAAGTAATTCATAACAGTAATAATTAAAACATTCACGCTAAACTATGAAAAAATTAATTGCTTTCCTCATGGTTGCTGGCCTTATGACTTTTGGCATCAGCAATCTCGTTGTTGCTCAAGAAGAGCAAGCGCAAACCGAGCAGACAGAACAGACCGTTGCTCCTGAACAAGCTGAAGCTGCTCCTGCCGCAGTGGAGACCACAGAAGACCTTACTCCCGCCGTTAACGAGGCGGCCGAGCCTAAGACTTTCCGTGAAACCATCAAGAAGCAATTCATCGATGGTGGTCCTGGTTTCATGGGCATCGTGTTGGTCATCCTTCTCGTCGGAATGGCCATCTCCATTGAGAGAATCATCTACTTGACCTTAGCCACTGCCAACTCCAAGGCGCTTTTGGCCGGCGTTGAAGATAAGATGAAGAATGGCGACATTGAAGGCGCCAAGAAGCTCTGCAAGGACACCCGTGGCCCTGTGGCAAGCATTTTCACCCAAGGACTCATCCGTTATCAGGACGGCCAATCATTGGATGAAGTCGAAAAATCTATCGTTTCATACGGCTCCGTTGCCGGAGGTAAGCTTGAAAGCGGATTGAGCTGGGTAGGCCTTTGCATCGGTTTGGCTCCCATGTTCGGTTTCATGGGTACAGTTGTCGGTATGATTATGGCTTTCGACGATATTGCCGCCGCCGGTGACATGAGCCCTCAGATTGTGGCCTCCGGTATGAAGGTCGCTCTGTTGACCACCGTGTTCGGTCTGATCGCCGCCATCATCCTTCAGGTTTTCTTCAACTTCATCGCTTCTAAGATCGAAAGCATCGTCAACGATATGGAAGACGCTTCCATCTCGTTCATGGACATCCTCGCTAAGTACCAAAACAAATAAATGAGTATTGATCATGAACGGTAAGCTTTCATATATCGGTAAATGGGTATTTGGCTTGTTGGCTTTGATCACCGTGGCCTTGGCAGTTTATTTCTACCTTGACCTCATGAATGACGGCCGCACCAGCATATTCCTGAATTGGGGCTACATCTTGATTATACTTGGTATTGTCATCGCATTGATCTCAGTCATTTACACGGCCGTCGTGAAAGGTGTCAAAGGAAAGACACTATTGATTGCCATCATTGCATTCGCTGTTGTTGCAGTTGTAGCCTATCTCATGTCAAAAGGCGCATTCGACATTCCATACGAAGCCGGAGAACTCACCTACTCAGGCAAAACGCATGGATGGGTAGAACTTGGCCTTAATTTCTTCTATGTCACTCTTGGCGTTTCTCTTCTCACAATCTTGTTCTCAGTCGTTTATAAGGCGGTCAAAAAGTAATACAGTTCATCATGGCAAGAAAAGTTCCAGAAATCAATTCGAGTTCGCAGGCTGACATAGCGTTCTTGCTGCTGTGTTTCTTCCTGATGACGACCTCAATGGATGTGGACTACGGTATCACCCGCCGTCTGCCTCCTCCCATCGAGCAAAACGACGAAGAGGTCAAGGTCAAGGAAAGAAATGTGATGAATGTAATGGTAAACAAGAGCGACAAGTTGTTGGTCAACGGCCGTCCCTCCGACATCTCCATGTTGAAGGACTTGGCTAAAGAATTTATGACTCCCCGTCCCGGAAACGAAACCGCTCCTGAAGTGGAAACCAAGACCTTCGGCGAAGGCATCGGCGAGGTTCTTATGTCGAAAGGCGTCATCTCACTCCAAAACGACCGTGGTACCTCCTATGCCATGTATATCAGCGTGCAGAACGAGTTGGCTCGTGCCTTCAACGAAATGAAGGCAGACTTGGCGAAAAAGACTTGGAACAAGTCTCTCGAACAACTCAATGACAATCAAACCAAGGCTCTCAATGAGGCTGTGCCCGTGCGTGTCAGTGAGGCCGAACCTGTTGACTACAAAAAGTAAAGGAGGATATTAATATGGGAAAATTCAGAAAAGCTGGGAAAAAGGAAGTGCCGCAAGTAAGCACCTCTTCGTTGCCCGACATTGTCTACATGTTGATATTCTTCTTCATGATTACTACCACGATGCGCGATGTCGAACTGAAGGTGAAGTCCTCACCGCTGCCCAAGGCCACCGAAATCCAAAAACTCGAGCATAAGGCATTGGTGAGCTCCATCTACATCGGCGCTCCGCGCGACCACAAACTCGGTACGGAATCCCGTATCCAATTGGACGACGCTTTCGCCACTCTGGCCGACATCGCCGACTGGATCCAAAAGGAACGCGACTCTCGCAACCCTGCCGACATCCCCTTGCTGACCACAGCACTGAAGGTGCATAAGGATACCCGTATGGGTGTTGTTACCGACGTGAAGCAGGAACTCCGCAAGGTGGGTGCTTTCCGTATCAACTACACTACATTGAAAGGCAGTGCCTTGGAGAACTGAGTTCTCACAAGTACTATGCATAGGCGGCAGCTTTGTTGCCGCCTTTTTTGTTGATTGCGTAAACGAATAGAAGCTGCGATTGCCCTCGTTTCGCAGAAACTTTGTGCTGACACAAAAATAGTAAATATGTTTACTATCCGTACGCTTACTTTTTGTATTTTTGTGCGGTAATTCGCAAAACACAAAAAGATGAACTTTACGCCAACGCAATACCAACTGCAATCTGTGGCGACGGGTCGTGTCTTCAGCGACCAAGGCTGGCTCCTTGACGACGAGGAAAGTGCCTCTCCCACCATGCTGCGCCCTGTGTATGAAAAGAAACAACTTCAGGTGAGGCAGGGAAAGGACTTGGGTTTGTACCGCTATGCCGACTGGCTCCCCATCAAGACCATGCTCAACAATCCTTCCGAGCCCATCACCTATAAGAGTGAAGGCTTGGCCAAGCGTTTGGGCCTGAACAACCTATACATCACCTTTAACGGCTATTGGCCTGGGCGTGGAGCCCACATGACCACTTGCTCCTTCAAGGAAATGGAGGCCTATTCGGTGTGTGCCCGCTTGGGAGATGATTTGAAGGACAAGGTGCTGGTTGTCGCCTCGGCGGGCAACACAGCCCGTGCCTTCGCCAAAGTGTGTTCCGAAAACGGTATCAATTTGCTGCTTTGTGTGCCGCAGGACAACACCAAGGCTTTGTGGTTCGACAGACCACTGAACGACTGCGTGAAACTCTTCACTGTGGAGAGCGGCAGCGACTATTTTGATGCCATCAATCTCTCGAATGTGGTTTGTGAAGAGGACGGCTTCTTGGCTGAAGGCGGTGCCAAAAACATTGCCCGCCGTGACGGCATGAGTACTACGATGATGTCGGCCACGACGTTTATTGGCCGCACGCCCGACTTCTATTTCCAGGCTGTGGGTAGCGGCACGGGCGCCATCGCTGCTTGGGAAGCCAACCTGCGCTTCATTGGCGACGGTCGGTTTGGCACCAACAAAGCCCGTCTGATGGTCTCACAAAACATACCTTTCTTGCCGATGTACAACACATGGCGTGCCGACTCCCGTGCCATGTTGCCCTACGATGCTGACAAGGCGCGTAAGGATGCCGCCGAAATCTGCGCTCCTGTACTCTCCAACCGAAAGCCTCCTTACAGCCTTGCGGGAGGACTTTACGATGCCCTGAAAGATACAAACGGGGATATCCTCGCCGTCAGCAATGACGAAGCCAATGCGGCAAAAGCCTTATTTGAAGAGACTGAGGGCGTCGACATCTATCATGCCGCTGCTGTGGCCACCGCCTCATTGCAGCAAGCCATCAAGCAAGGAACGGTAGTAGCGGACGATGTGGTCATGCTCAACATCACAGGCGGTGGAGAGAAGCGTTTCCATGCCGAGCATGAGTTGCATTACCTGAAACCCGATCACATCTTCAAAATTGACTTCACAAAGGAAGAAGTGGTGCGGGTTTTGGCGGAGATGTGGTAAATGCCGGCTTTCAGTCTGCTGATATCAAGACGAACGGAATTGCCCTTGGCAGCCCAGCTGCTGAGGGTTTTCCCATTCATGTCCATCAAAACCACTTGCTGAAGGTCTTCTGCCTCGATGGTCACGAAATCTGAAGAGGGGTTGGGGAATATGCTGATGTCCAGCGTGTTGTTGTCGTCGACCTGCGTGAGGTCCAAAGGTGTTACCCAGAATGTGACCATGGCTGTGTTGCAACCGCAGGGAATGGTCATCATAATGTCCAGCCATGCCGTGGTGCCGGGCACAATCTCGGGTCGCAAAGTGGCATAGGCGGTTACCTTAACGGATTCTTTGGGTTGGATGGGGAAGGTGGTGCTGCTGATGCCGTTCGCGTAGAAGCTGAAATCGGTGAAAAACTCGTTTATCGGGTGTACTGTAACATCGACAGGGTCGTAGCCCGTGTTGTGGATGAGGAAACGGAAAACAGCTTGGGTGCCGGGATACATGGCGGTGTCGCCCGTGATGGCCTCGGCCTCAAATTGGTACTGTTCCACCATGTCGATTTCGATGTCGTCAATGGTGAGGAAACATCCGCCTTGTAGCTTGATGGCGCAAATGCCGATGTATTCACAGCCCTCGGGAACCGTCTCGACATAGGTGGAAATTTTTGTGTATTCATTGCCCCCTACACCATCGGAGCTGAATTGATGGGTCATGGAATCGGAACTGGGGGCGGAACCGGCCCAAAACGAAATATCATATTGTCCGTCAGTAATAGCCCATGTGCTGAAATGGTACCTCATGCTCGGAATCAGGTATATGGGCATAAACAACCAAGATTCATCGCCTTCCGTGAAGGCATACCAGTTGCCGGAGTGCGGAATGCGGTTGTGGTCTTTCTCAAGGTAACCGCAGAGCCATGCGCTGTCGTCACAAATCCAGCCGACGGGAGTTTCGAATTCGTGATTGCCGTATTCAAAGCTTTCGTTGAGAAGGTTGCCTGCTACAGCGAATGAGGCGAGGATACAAACGCATAGTGTGAGGAGTAGTTTTTTCATTTGTTTCAAATTTTGAGCAAAAATATGAAAAATCCTTCAAGGTGAACAGATGTTCCATCCAAAATCGTCACATCATAGGATAAAAAAGGGGCACGGGATGAAACCTTTCGCCCCGCACCCCAAAAAAACTAACTCAAAATTCATTCTAAAAATATATGACAAAAATCTTTCGCAAAAGTACGGCGGCTTTGTGGCCTGTGAAATCCCCATATCATGGGATTTTTCCGGTGGTTTCATCCCCTTTTTGGGTGATATTGAAAAAAAAAATGGACAAAAAACACGCTGTCAAACAAAAAATGCTTATCTTTGAACCGTTTTATGAAAGCAGCTTTTTATTGATATGCCCAATGTTTTTGGCAATATGGTTTATCTGAATATCAAGGAACGCGACCGTTTCCAAATTCATTGACTGTTCCCCACAGTCGTGCTGCGGTTATTGTGCCAATGCGAAGCCTCGAAAGACCGCGTAAAAAACAACAACAGTTGACAAATCGAAGATTGCCTACGGCGAAATCATAGATTTCAACGGAGCGGATTGGAGAATACAACGGAGTTAATCAAATATATCAACGAACTTAGTCAAACAACAAATATCATGGAATTACCATTTGCAGAAGCGTGGAAAATCAAGATGGTAGAACCCATCAGGAAATCCACCCGCGAACAACGCGAAAAGTGGCTTGAGGAAGCCCATCAGAACATCTTCATGCTGAAGAGCGATTACGTCTATATCGATTTGCTGACCGACAGCGGCACGGGCGCCATGAGCGACCGCCAATGGGGCGCAATGATGTTGGGCGACGAGAGTTACGGCGGTGCCCGATCGTTCTACCACATGAAGGACACCATCACCGAACTCACCGGTTTTGAGTATGTCATCCCGACCCACCAGGGCCGCGCTGCCGAGAACGTGCTGTTCTCCTACCTTGTGAAACCCGGCCAAGTCATTCCGGGCAACGCCCATTTCGACACCACCAAGGGCCACATCGAGAGCCGCAAGGCCTTCGCCATCGATGTTACCGTGCCCGAAGCCTACGACACCCAGCTGGAAGTGCCTTTCAAGGGCAATGTCAGCCTCGAGAAATTAGAGAAGGTGTTGCAAGAGAATAAGGGTAACGTGCCTTTCATGGTGCTCACCGTGACCAACAATACCGTTGGCGGTCAGCCTGTGAGCATGAAGAACATCCGCGAGACTTGCGAGCTTTGCCACAAATATGGCGTGCCGGTCAACATGGACAGTGCGCGTTTCATCGAGAATGCCTACTTCATCAAGACCCGCGAGGAAGGCTATGCCGACAAGACCCTGAAGGAAATCTGCAAGGAGATGTTCAGCTACGCCGACTCGATGACGATGAGCGCCAAGAAGGATGGCCTCGTCAACATGGGCGGTTTCATCGCCACCAACAAGAAGGAATGGTACGAAGGCGCCAAGTTGTTCTGCATTCCTTTTGAAGGTTTCCTGACCTACGGCGGCATGAACGGCCGCGACATGGACGCTCTGGCTGTCGGATTGAAGGAAAATATTGAATTTGAGATGGTTGAGACCCGCATCAAGCAAGTTCAGTATCTTGCTGACAAACTCGATGAGTACGGCATCCCTTACCAGCGTCCCGCCGGGGGCCACGCCATCTTCGTGGATGCCGACAAGGTGTTGACACAAATTCCTAAGGAAGAGTTTCCCGCCCAGACATTGACCTGTGAGCTTTATCTCGAAGCTGGCATTCGTGCCTGCGAAATCGGTTATGTGCTTGCCGACCGCGACCCGGTCACACGTCAGAACCGCTTTGGAGGCAACGATTTCGTGCGTCTCTGCATCCCGCGCCGTGTGTACACCAACAACCACATGGATGTGATTGCAGTTGCCTTGAAGAACGTGTACGACCGCCGCAACGAAATCAAGCGTGGCCTTGAAATCACTTGGGAGGCCGAACTGATGCGCCACTTCACCTGCCAGTTCAAGAGACTGGGATAATTTGACCTCACCCTACTTTTTTCGGGGATACCTATATTAATAGGTGTCCCTGATTTTTTTGTATGGAAGTCTTTCGCACTGGGCAAAAATGTTTTTTTTTTTGCGAAAAAAAAATGAATCTTTGTTTGTATGTTTTAAATAATCGCTATCTTCCTGTTTTCCGCAACGAGGTGACCCAAATCGGGGGTTAGTGTTTCAGTCCGATGGCATTCAATAGCTGCTCGACCTCCTCGTCGTAGTCTGTGCGGAGCATGACCGACATCTTCTGTCCGTT
>JBGYWU010000138.1:0-3299 GCA_041842265.1 Candidatus Limimorpha sp.
AGCTACGGCGGCATCACCTTCAGGATCAGCTTAGCACAATAATATTTTCCGGAAAGAGCCGAGCGAGCCTCTAAAATATGTATTTTCGCAGCCAAATTGAAACACATTAAATAATACACCAAATGAACATTCCAGCAAATCTGAAGTACACCAAGGATGACGAATGGGTACGCCTCGAGGGCGAGACCGCATACATCGGCATTACTGATTACGCACAACACGAACTCGGCGACATCACCTTCGTCGATGTTGACCCCGACCTTGTCGGCGAGACCCTTGAAGCCCAAGAAGAATTCGGCGCCATCGAAGCCGTCAAAACCACTGCTGAGCTTCTTATGCCCATCGGTGGCGAAATCCTCGAAGTCAATGAGACCCTCGCTGACGAAGAAAACGCCAAGCTCGTCAACAGCGATCCCTACGGCGAAGCCTGGATCATCAAGGTCAAAGTGAGCGACCCCACTGAACTCGACGCTCTCCTCGATGCCACCGCCTATGAAGCAAAAATTAGCTAACACATAGAGCAAGTTCAAAGATCCGTATCGCTTTTATAAGACACGTGTCCGTACCCTTACACGGGGACAAACCTGTCATTGCGGGAAATCAAGAATTAGCAAGCTGAGCGCAGCGTGCTCCGACGTAGTCAATGGCATGAACTTGTTGAACAGACTGACAAGCAACAGCATCCCGGGAATCCTCTGTGGAATCGTCATCCTGATCCTAACCGGACTTCCGGGTTCTTTGCTTCCTCGTGTCAAGCCCATTGCCGGACTTGACAAGGGGGTACACTTGCTCATGTATGCAGGCTTCGCCTTTGCCTGCCTTTGGGGCTACCGCAAGCAATATGCTTCAAATGGACCAAGATACAGAAAACACGCCATCATTCTGACCCTTGCCATCAGCATAGCCTTTGGCGGCCTCACCGAACTAATGCAGAAATTCCTTGTGCCTTCTCGGGGGGGGCGATTGGCTCGATTTCATCGCCGACGGCATAGGCACTGGTGCCGGAATACTCCTTTTTTCCTTTTTTTTCCGTAGAAAACAATAAAATTCTTCATAATTGCATTTTATTTGCGAAAATATTACTAATTTCGCAACGTCAATCTGAAAATAGAATTCAAAAGCATAACAACCATGGAAGAGAAAAAATCACCTAAGGCTAATCTTGAGAATAAGAAACTGATGTTCACTCAGATAGGATTGATTATCAGTTTGCTCATTGCTTGGATGGTCTTCGAGCACAAGAGCTACGACAAGCGTGAACTCGATGAGAGCCTTCTCAACAGAGAGGTCGTGTTAGACGAGGAAATGGTGGAAATCACCAAACAAGAAGAGCAAAAACCACAGCCTGTGGAAGTGCCCAAGCAGACCACCCAGATTGAAATCGTGCAAGATGACGTAGAGACCGAAGACCTCAACATCAACGCCGATGTGCAACAGGACGAAGTCATCGAAGTTTACGAAGCCCCAGAAGTCATAGAAGATGAAGTCGTGGAGCCGGAGATTTTCCAAATCGTGGAGGAGATGCCTTCCTTCCCTGGCGGAGAGACAAAGCTGATGGAGTATGTTGCCAAAAACATCAAGTATCCCCAAATAGCCCGTGAAACTGGCATTCAGGGTCGTGTGTTCGTCGGCTTCGTTGTCGAGCCTGACGGCTCCATCTCCAACGTGAAGCTGCTCCGTGGTATCGGCGGAGGCTGCGACGAAGAAGCCATGCGTGTCATCAAGTCCTTACCGAAATGGAAACCCGGCAAGCAGCGTGGCAAGGCCGTACGTGTGTCTTACCAAATCCCTGTGTACTTCAAGCTGCAGTGATGTGCTGCCTGAATGAGAAACAAAAAGAATCCGACGCATGCGTCGGATTCTTTTTGTTGGGGCACGTTCGATGCGCCTCGACAACGGCATCACGCATTGATGTCGTGGGGCTCTCTCAACGGGTCCCGATGGCAAAATGATTGTAAACAAGTTCTGCTTTTGCGGGGCCGACAATCTCGGCCAACCGCTCCACAGGGGCCTCCTTAATGCCTTTCACCGACATCAGTTCCAAGAGAAGCTTCTCCGCCGTCTTTTTTCCTATTCCCTTGATGTCGGCCAACTCAGAGTGCATGAAGCCCTTCTCGAATTTTTTTCGGTGGAAGGTGATCGCAAAACGGTGCACCTCATCCTGGATGTGTGTCAACAACCGAAACACTTCTGAATTGGGTTTCATGCCGACCACGCGCGGCGGGAAGCCAAACAGCAGCTCGTTGGTGTGGTGCCGGTCGTCCTTGGCCAAGCCCGCAATGGGAATATCGACATGCAACTCGTCTTCAATGACTTGCCGCACCACCTCCATCTGTCCCTTGCCGCCATCGGTGATGATGAGATTGGGCAATGGCATGCCTTCTTCAATCATTCTTGAATAGCGGCGTCTCACCACCTCTTTCATAGAGGCGTAGTCATTGGGGCCTTCCACCGTCTTGATGTTGAAATGACGGTAACCCGCCTTGTTGGGCTTACCGTTCACGAACTGCACCATGCCCGCTACGGCATAGTCGCCTTGGAAGTTGGAATTGTCGAAACATTCGATTACCTCGGGCACTTTCTCTAACCTCAAAGCCTCCTTTAGATCGTTGAGCGCCCGTTTCTGATGGCGCTCGGGGTCGATGAGGGTGCGCTGTTTCTCCACGTCGATGCGGTATTGCATGGCGTTGCGGCGCGAGAGGTCGAGAAGTTTCAGTTTGTCGCCACGGCGCGGAACGGACGTCTCCACATCCTCAATGGCATAGTCAAGTTTCATCGGTACGATGATTTCGGGGGCATGTTCGCCAAACTGTTGCCGCACATCGGCAACGGCCAAAAGCAACAACTCTTCCGCAGTCTCTTCCAAGCGGCGCTTCATCTCAAAGGAATGGCTCTGCACCACTGCACCATCTTTCACCTTCATGTAGTTTACATAGAAAGCCTCGTCATCATCGACATAGGAAAACACCTCCACATCGTGAATTGTCGCGCTCACCACTGTTGAACGGCTGCGGTATTCTTCGAGGAGATCACATTTTTCCTTGATTTCCTGGGCTTTTTCAAACTCCATGCGCGAGGCATGGTCCATCATCTGGGCCTTCAGTTCGCGGAGCACACCTCCCAAGTTGCCCTTGATGATTTCGCGGATTTCGTTAATCATGGCGTTGTAGACGACCTTTGAAATCAAACCCTCACAAGGGCCGTTGCATTTGTGGAGATGATAGTCAAGGCAAACCTTGTACCTGCCCTTGTCCACACCTGTTTCCGTCATTGGCGTGCGGCAAGAGCGGATTTTGTAG
>JBGYWU010000139.1:0-3266 GCA_041842265.1 Candidatus Limimorpha sp.
AACATTAGAAACCATTCTCTTGAAATTCAAGTGATTAGCGGTATTGAAGAACAAATCGGGGAAACGCTTCTTGATGTAATGCACACAAGCCGCCGAAGGTGCCACCACGGGACCGTCGGAAGAGAAGTCGTTGAGGAACTTATCGCCCAACTCCTTGGCATCTTCAACAAACCCGGCGTTATAGGCGAAACGCCCGCAGCAAGTCTGCTCAGGGTTATATTCAACCTCAGCGCCAGCACGTTCCAAGACCTTCAGGGTATGGGCTGCGACATCAGGGAAAAACTGATCAATGACACAGGGTACAAACAACTCGACTTTCATGATTTGCCCAGAATAAGCCTGCAAAAATACGTTTTTTTTATATACCTTAAACGATTGGCGCAATTTCCCAATATTCTTGCAAAAAGTCCGTATCACTCCAAAAATTCGGATAGGATTTCATCACCACTTCCGGATGGTCGAATGAAACAGGCCCATAAAGCATGGCAAGAGGTGCCAAAGCCATCACAATCCTATGGTCGTTGTGGGCGCAAAAGCACAAAGGTTGTGAGCCAATCCTGTCCAACTCCATTCGCATTGCCTCCACCCGATCCGACTCCTTGAACTGTAGATTGTCCATACCGATGAACTCTGATTCCACTCCCAGTCCGGCACATGTGGCCGCCAAAGCGGGATAAAGGTCGGGGTGGCAAGAGAAGTCAAAATACAAAGGGGTTTTTACAAAAGGAATTTTGGTCAAGACAAGGCCGTCCGCCAGGCTTTCGGTCTTTACACCAAGCCTGAGCATTGTTTCTGCTATGACAGAGTCTCCTTGTCCGAAGCTTGGGGTCGTGGAAAGTCCTTGCAACTTGATTTCGCAACGTCTACTGAATGCCGCAATCTCATACCAGTAGGAAGCCGCAGTCCAATCGGGAGAAACCGTCAGGTCCATCGATCGATACGGTTTTGGACGGACGATGACAGTCTTTCCCTTCCGTTCGGCCTCCGCGCCGAAATAGCGCATCATGGCCAAGGTCATGTCGAGATAGGGCAGGGAGCTCAGCGTCCCCAAAAGGGACAATTCAAGTCCATTCTCTAGCATAGGCGCCATGAGCAACAAAGAAGTGGCGAATTGGCTGCTTTGGGTCATATCGACACGGGCTTTCCCGCCCTTGATATTTCTTCCCTTGAGACACAAAGGGAGAAAACCGCTTTTCTCAACATACTGAACATCAACCCCCAATTGGGCCAATGCCTCCACCAGAGCCGCCATGGGACGCTGTTTCATGCGTTCGCTGCCTGTCAAGAGCCATTCGCCGTTTTTACACGCCAAAAAAGGAGTCAGGAAACGAGCTGCCGTGCCACAGTCAGCAATGTCGATTCGAGGAACGCCACGCCGCACGCTCTGAATTGCATGTGACAAAACCAAAGTGTCACTGGAGCCAGAAAGATTCTGAAAATCAGGAGCAAATCCACCATAGGCAGCGATCATCAAAGCGCGGTTGCTTTGGCTTTTACTGGCGGGTAAAGTAATGGTTTTCTTAAGCACAGGCCAAACGAATTACATATTCCAAAGCTTCCTTGACAAGTGGCATGGCCACTCCCACGTCCCAAACCGGCTTGCCTAATGCTTCGAGCAAGACGAACTGGGGCTTACCTCTTTTGTTTTTCTTGTCTTTTACAAGATAGCGCATTATGTGGTCCACATCGCTGCCCGAAAGCCGGATTTCCGCCGATGAGAGCAGCAGGGGCAGTCGATTTTCATAGTTTTTCAGCACATTCTCATCCAGCCCCAGCTGCCGCACCGAAAGCCATAGTGCCGCAGCCATTCCCAAACCCACAGCCTCGCCGTGCCGAAGAGGATAGTCCGTGACAAGGCAATGGCTCTCAATGGCATGACCTATGGTATGACCGAAGTTCAATATTTTTCTTTGGCCTTGATCATAAGGGTCCTTATCAACAATCTCCTGCTTGATTTCGCCGGCACGAAGGATGTGCTCTTTATAGTTGTCCATGTCCACATGCAACAGGTCGGGATCAGCGACAAAGCCGTATTTCAGCATCTCGGAGAGACCGGAAAGGAGTTCCTCCGTGGGCAAGGTGGACAGGAAGACAGGATTCACCAATACAGCCTCCGCCTCCGCGAAAGTTCCGATTTGGTTCTTTCCGCCACCGAAATCAATGCCCGTCTTTCCTCCTATCGCCGCATCCACCATGGCAAGCAATGTGGTAGGGATGTTGACGAACTTGATTCCGCGCTTATAGGTGGAGGCGGCAAAACCGCCCAAGTCAGTGATCACACCACCTCCAAGATTGATCAGCAATGCGTTGCGGTCGGCTTGATTTTTCATCAGCGTTTTCCAAATGCGCTGCACAGTAGGCAGGTTCTTGTATTTCTCCCCCGGCTTCAGTATGATTTCGACCGCACCCTCACAATCGAGCCAAGCCGCCACTTCGGGCAACCAAAACGGAGCCACATTCCCATCGGTCAGAATGAAGACTTGGGAGGCTCCTGAAACCGTTTCCTTCAAATTGCCTTTCATCACTGCTGCGCTATGATTCTGCAAGCGATGACACGGGAATTTTCCGACATGCCCGGCAGGATTTCGACACGGATATACTTCTCGGGCAACAAAGGCTCAATCAATTCGGGCCACTCGATGAGACAGAGGTTGCCGCTATAGAAATAGTTCTCATAACCAATGTCGTAGGCTTCTTCCAATTTCTTGATTCGATAGAAATCAAAATGATAAACCGATTGACCCTTATCGGTAACATACTCGTTGACGATGGCAAAAGTCGGGCTGTTCACCTCATCGGTAACACCCATTCGGTGGCAGAGGTTCTTGATTAAGGTCGTCTTGCCCGCGCCCATTGCGCCATAGAAAGCGACAACATCGGCCTCATTACATATAGATAGCAGATAATCAGATACTTCCGATAATTGCTCAATGCTTCCAATATGAAACTCTTTTGCTTGCATTACAAATCAAATATGCTGCAAAGATACTATCTTTATCGAAACCAAGCAGTATTGGGCGCGTTTCTTCTCTGTCAGTGAAATCCTTGTACGAAATCACATGGTGTTTCTCAATCGATTATCGCTTTGCGGTCAAATGAATCACCGGGATCAGCATTTCATTCATAGAGATGCCGCCATGTTGGAAGGTGTTGCGATAGTAGCCTACGTAGTAGTTATAGTTGTTCGGGTAGGCGAAGAAGTCGCTTTCACCCGCAAAGACAAAAGTAGTACTAAGGTTGGCCTTGGGAAGGAACACCTTCTCCGG
>JBGYWU010000140.1:0-7617 GCA_041842265.1 Candidatus Limimorpha sp.
CGTTGATTTTTGGCAAAATACGACTTATCGGCGAATAGAAGGTTTTTCTCCGAAAATAGAGAAACAACTTGCCAAAATTTTCCGATTTTTCATCAAATGTGTAAGTTTTATGAAAACTTCCTATATAATTGATTTATAATAAGATGTGTAAACGACAATAATGAAGCGTAATACTGAATCTTATTTACTGAAATGGAAGCAAAACCAAAGACTAAAGCTTTTGATTTTCCGAATGAATGGGCGTTTTGCTTGTCATGGCAAAAATACGGTAATTTGAGGCACAACTCAACCTGCAAAAGAAATATCCCACAATTTTTCTCTGTACCTCACAAAAAATTTGCACCTTTGCAGCAAATTTGAAGAACTTGTGGTTTCGAGACACAAGACACGGACTTTTTTGTTCCCCCGCCCCCTTTGATAGGGGGGAAGGCCTGCGTTTCGTAAACAGCAGTTCTGCGTTATGATGAACAACAATTGACCACGTCGAATTATCATTTTCAACAATCAACATAAAAATATGAAAAGAGACGAAAAAATCTTTGATCTGATACGCCAAGAGAAAGAGCGTCAGATGCATGGTATCGAGCTTATCGCTTCGGAAAACTTTGTCAGTGAGCAGGTTTTGGAAGCCATGGGATCAGTCATGACCAACAAATACGCCGAGGGGTATCCCGGCAAGCGTTACTATGGCGGCTGCCAAATCGTCGATCAGAGCGAACAAATCGCCATCGACCGCGCCTGCCAGTTGTTCAACGCCACCTTTGCCAATGTGCAGCCCCACTCGGGCGCACAGGCCAATATGGCCGTGATGCAGGCCATCCTTGAACCAGGCGACACTTTCATGGGCCTCGACCTTTCGCATGGCGGACACCTTTCGCACGGAAGCCCGGTCAATGTGTCGGGCATGCTTTACAAGCCTGTCGCCTATCATGTGGACAAGAAAACCGGCCGTGTCGACTACGACGAAATGGAAAAAATCGCCCTTGAGTGCAAGCCCAAGCTCATCATCGCCGGTGCCTCAGCTTACAGCCGCGACTGGGACTACAAGCGCATGCGTGCCATCGCCGACCAGGTGGGTGCCATCCTTATGGCCGACATCAGCCATCCCGCCGGTCTCATCGCCAAAGGTCTCCTCAACGACCCGTTGGAGTACTGCCACATCATCACCACAACCACACACAAGACCCTCCGTGGACCTCGTGGCGGCATGATCCTCATCCGTCATGATTTCGAGGATCCTCGCGGCTCCAAGACTCCGAAGGGTGAAACGAAGATGATGTCGGCAATGATTAATAGCGCCGTGTTCCCGGGTATCCAAGGTGGTCCGCTTGAGCATGTCATCGCCTCCAAAGCCGTTGCTTTCGGCGAAGCCCTCAGTGATGAGTACAAGGAGTACATCATACAAGTGCGCAAGAACGCCAGCGTTATGGCTCAGGCCTTTGTTGACAAGGGCTATCAGGTCATCTCTGGCGGCACCGACAACCATTCCATGCTCATCGACCTCCGCGGCAAGTTCCCGGAAATCACCGGTAAGATGGTAGAGAACACCCTCGTCCTTGCCGACATCACCGTCAACAAGAACATGGTGCCCTTCGATAGTCGCTCGCCCTTCCTGACCTCTGGTTTGCGTGTTGGCACGCCTGCCATCACCACGCGTGGCCTGAAGGAAGACAAGATGCCCGCCATCGTCGAACTGATTGACAATGTCATCGGTGCCATCAACCCCGAAACCAAGACTGCACCGGACACAAAAATTGCCGCTGTCCGCGCCGAGGTGAACAAGATGATGAAAGACTACCCGCTCTTTGCTTGGTAATCGGCATCAAGAACTTGATTAAACGATAAAGGTCGCTCCTCTGGGGCGACCTTTATTTGTTTCTTGCTGCTGAAAACAAACTATAGAGGGAAATAAACGCCGATACTGTACACCAACATCACGGGAAGATTCTTGTTGGCCTCTGGGATGGCAGGACCTTCTCCCACTTTTGCGCCAAGGCCTATTTGAAACTGAAACACTTTTGGCGCCCTGAAAGTGTACACTGAGCCAATCAGTGACTGAGCATAATTGTCGCCAATGCCTTGATGCCAATACAGCAATGAAATCATCGAACTATTGATGAACGGCTTGAAATGATAATTGACTCCTGCGCCAAAACTGGTTAGTCCAACTCCAGCTTGAGCGCTGAAATGGTTGCTGAACATGAACTCGAAATCTGCACCTACCAAACCTCCGCCGCCTTGTAGAAAGCCTGCTGAGATTGACATTTTCTTTTCGTTGGGGACACGCTGCGCCGAAACCTGAATGGCAAATACGCTCATTAAAACGATGATAAAAATCTTTTTCATAGTAGAAATGTGTTTGTTAATACTTGGTTTTCCGTGCAAATGTACGGCTTTTTTCTTTTTTGTCAGTGGAATTATTGTTTTTATTGTATTTTTGCACTCCGTATTTAAAAATTTCATACCATGAAAAGCGCAGAGAAATACGGATTCGACAACGAGAAATACCTCAAAATCCAGTCAGAGCACATCAAGGAGCGTATCGCGAAATTCGGCGACAAACTATATCTCGAATTTGGCGGGAAGCTTTTCGACGACTTCCACGCCAGCCGCGTATTGCCTGGATTCCAGCCCGACAGCAAACTTAAGATGCTGTCTCAGCTCATCGATGTGGCCGAAATCATCATTGTGATTAGTGCCATAGACATCGAGAAGAACAAAGTGCGCGGCGACTTGGGTATCACCTACGATGTGGATGTGCTGCGCCTCCGTGAGGAGTTCATAAACCGTGGTTTCATGGTAAATTCCGTGGTGGTCACGCAATACAACGGCCAAGCCAGCACCGATGTTTACCGTCAGCGTTTGGAGCGCATGGGCATCAAAGTATATTACCACCGTATCATCGAAGGCTATCCCAACAATGTGGCACTGATTGATTCTGAGGAGGGCTTTGGCCGTAACGACTATGTGGAGACCACGCGCCCCTTGGTCGTCATTACGGCGCCAGGCCCTGGCAGCGGCAAGATGGCCGTATGCCTTAGCCAGCTATACCAGGACCTCAAACGCAGCGTAAAGGCTGGATACGCCAAATTTGAGACTTTTCCCGTATGGAACTTGCCGCTGAAACACCCTGTCAACGTAGCCTACGAAGCAGCCACGGCAGATCTTAGTGACATGAACATGATTGACCCATTCCACCTCGAAGCCTATGGCAAGACCGCTGTCAACTACAACCGCGACATCGAGATTTTCCCTGTGTTGAATGCCATCTTCGAAAGCATCTACGGAGAAAACCCATACAAGTCACCGACCGACATGGGGGTCAACATGGTGGGCTACTGCCTCAGCGACGATGCGGTGTGCTGCGAAGCCTCCAAACAGGAAATCATCCGCCGTTATTATTCAGCACTCTGCAATCTGGCCATCGGGAAAGGCACTGAGAACGAGGTGAACAAAATCGCCTTGCTGATGAAACAAGCCAAAATCACCACCGCCTTGCGCAAGACCACCATCGCCGCCAAAGAACGGAAGGAAAAGGAAGGTGCTGCCGCTGCTGCCATCGAGTTGGAAGGCGGTACCATCATCACGGCGCACACGAGCGACTTGCTCGGCCCCAGCGCCGCCCTGATACTGAACGCCACCAAGCATATTGCGGGCATACCGCATGAGGTGAAGCTTATCCCACAAGCCATGATTGAGCCTATCCAAACCACCAAGGTCAACTACCTGCAGGGCAAAAACCCGCGCCTGCACACCGATGAAGTGCTGGTGGCTCTCTCCATGCTCAGCCTGTGGGACGAAAACTGTAAAAAAGCCCTGGAATGCTTGCCGCAACTGAAAGGCTGCCAAGTGCACAGCACGGTAATGCTCAGCGAAGTGGATCAGAAGATATTCAAGAAACTGGGCATTGGCCTCACCTGCGACCCGGTGGTGAAAAAATGAACGGCTGCCCTACCGGAAATTCCGGACACATCGAAATAAGATAGGGAGAACTCTATGCTTTCGGGGTGAGGCTACTTCAATAATACCGGATCGCCCGTACATAAAACTCCAATGTCTTCAACGAATCGCCGATGACGATTTTGCCGTTTTGCAAGTGCACAGCGGCTGCGCCGCGAGTGCCCAATTCCGTGCTCGACCAATAGATCTTGTCTGCCAAAGTCGGATAGCCCAGTGAGTCAAGCGTGGCATTCACCGCCTCTTGATTTCGCAACAGATAGCGCAACTCGGTAGTTGAGGGGACAAACCACTGCTTGTCGCTAATCATTCGATGGCTATAGTTTACAAGGTGCCAAGTGTTTTTAAGGTAACTCCATTGAATCGCCGGGAAATGGCTCATGTCGTAATTATCCATCAGGATGTTGGTGTTGTTCCACCCCTCGTAAGGGTTGGTGGCTCCCGTCTCACAATTGAGGCTGAGCGGAATGCACCAAGGCAAAAAGGCCTCGTCAAGGCTGACCATCATTCCGTTATGGGCATCAAAAGCGTGGAAGACAATACCTTCCAATGTGTCGTTGCGGTAATAGTCGCCGATGTCATAGGTGGTTTGATAGGGATGGTGAGGCTCCGCTCCTTGAGGGTTTTCCGTCTCCTTGCATGAATTGAATGCAAAAGACAAAAGAAGGATATAGAACAACTTATTCATGGACTTCATACCACTTTCCCATCGGCAAAAACAGGCACTATCAATTCGACATTCCTTTCAAGGCAAAACCGAATGTCGTCTTCAAAACCGAGAGTGATAAGGCGTTGCAGATGATAGCATCCCGAAAGGGCCGCCAACAAATCCGCCTTGCTGTTTTCATAATAACGGTCCAACAAAAAGCCTAAGTCGTCAGTCTCGACTTCGGTTTTCTGCTTCAGCAGCGATATCAACATGCCGGCGTTGAGGCCGTCATCCAAGGAGAACTTGTCTTCGGTGCCTGCGCAGACTATGACCACGTTTTTGTTGGCCTTTGCCAAGAAGTCCACCACAGCTGCCGCATTCCTGAAACAGGCCAAAACAATCTCATCCGCATTTTTGATGTTATTAATGGCTTTGGTACCGTTGGTGGTGGTCAAGATTAGGGTCTTTCCCCACACTTTTTCTTTCGTGTATTCCAAAGGCGAATTGGAGAGGTCGAAGCCCTCAACCCTCAGGGCATGGCGTTCGCCGCCGAGCAAGGCTGTGCCAACCTCCATGGTGGCATACATCCATTGGGCCTTCTCCACTGTTTTCACGGGAATGACCTCACATGCACCATGACTCAGGGCTGTAGTGATAACACTTGTCGCCCGTAAGACATCAATGACAACGGCAATGCTGTCGGTATAATCAATGTCTTGGGCTTGTTGGGCGGTAGGAATGACACGGATTTCCATGATTTTTTTGAGACAATTTCAAAATGCTCTTGAAACCAAATAATAGAATCTTTCATTCATCATATTCCCAGCGAAATGTTCAGTCCCTGTGCAGTGCGCACCAAGTCGCTGTCGATGGTGACCAAGTTGGGCTTGGCTATGGCTTCTTTCAAAGGAACGGTAATCAGGTCGGGATGATGGTAGGCCACCATTTGTCCGTACTGCCGGTTGAGCACCATCTCGAAAGCTTTCACTCCAAATTCTGCCGAAAGCACACGGTCGTATGCGATGGGGACTCCGCCGCGCTGCAAGTGGCCCAGTATGGTTTCGCGCATGTCGTGCGCGAAACCGACGGCTTTCAGTTGGCCAATCAGGGCGCGGCCAATGCCGCCCAATTTTTTGTTCTCATAGCCCACTTCGGTACTGACTTCATAGACCTGTTGCCCGTCTTTGGGGCGCGCCCCTTCCGAAGCCACCACCACGGCAAAGCCACGGTCGCGGGAAAAACGGCTTTCCAACTTTTCCCTCACCACACGAATGTCGTATGGAAATTCGGGCAAGAGGCAGACTTCGGCCCCGCCTGCAATAGCGGCATGTAAGGCAATCCAACCCGCATCGCGCCCCATCACTTCTAAGACAAAGACACGGTTGTGCGAGGCAGCCGTGGTAACAAGCTTATCGACGGCCTCAGTGGCAATCTGCACGGCGGTCTGAAAACCAAAGGTGCATTCCGTTGATGACAGGTCGTTGTCGATGGTTTTAGGAACCCCTATAATATTAAGTCCTTTCTCAAAGAGTTTCTGCGAGATGCGCTGCGAACCGTCACCGCCGATGTTGATGACGGCATCGACACCCATGTATTGCAGCTTGCGGAGCATTTCGTCAGAACGGTCAACGGTAGTCCAAGTGCCATCGGCATTCTTTACCGGCCAGTTGAAGGGGCCGCCTTTATTGGTGGTTTCGATGATGGTGCCGCCACGGAAGTGTATGCCGCGTACCACTTCGGGTGTCAGCCGTACCACTTCGGTGGGTTCCCAGAGTATGCCGTTAAAAGCCTGGATGCTGCCCAGCACTTCCCATTCGGATTCCTGGGCTGCACGTTTTACGATGGCGCGAATGACGGCATTCAGCCCTGGGCAATCGCCGCCTCCGGTTAATATGAGTAATCGTTTCATGGTTTGTCTCCTTTGTTTTATCAATATTATTGCTCAAGTATGATAGATGGGTTTTATGCCAGCTTCCATTATTCGATTTCTATTTTGCGATACACTCTGATGTGTAGGCCGGTTCTTTGTTTAAAGTCATTTAAAAACGCTTTGCAACTTACGACCTCTCGTGGCCGTTGGCCATTACAGATATAAAACCTAATACGCGAGAAGTCATCTATGTTATAGTTCTTTTTAAAGACGTTATAAGTTACAGACAGCTGATTTGCAGCCTCACCAATCCATCCGTGAGAAAAGCATCTGTTTTTCAGTTCAACGAAAATCAAGTCTTTTTCATATTTCAACAATCCGTCACATCTGTTTTCATTATCTCCATTTTCCCTCAGTATTTCTACACAATTGTCTATCGGATAAAAAGCAATCTTTTTTTCGTTGTCATTGTGAACTTCGGCAATCCATTTGGTTTCGTCTTGTTCGTCAAGATAGGCGGGTGCCTTTATCGTGTCTGTCGAATCGTCACAAAGACCGAATAATCTTTTTTGCGAATTGAACTCCTTGATGAAAAAGTCTATTGGCATAAATCTTCTATTTCAAGTAATTTGTCAAACAATAAATTCGTCACATCAAGTTCGTTGTTCAAATCATTGTCATCGGAAGGAAGACCATGCAGGGTGTCCAACTTCTTAATCGTTCCGTTTTTTTCATCGAGTTCATATATGACAACATCTTGCTCATCAACGGCAGATTGAAACGGGACAATTTCATCAATCTTGTCTTTCTGCTTTTTCAAATTGCTTTTGCCATACAATTCGTGTGCTTTGATAGCAAGTGTCAGATAGCTGATGATGTAAGGGCTATGTGTGGTGAGAATCAACTTGTTGCTTGGAATGGTATTGTTGATTTCGAGCAGGCTATAGAGCACGCTTCGCTGAGAAGTCGGGAAAAGATTTTGCTCTGGCTCTTCAACAATGTTCGTAAATGATGCAGGAATAAACCTTTTAATTCTCTCTTCAAGCACAGGAAGGAGGCCATCGTCCTTGAGAATGGTCTTGCCATACGAACAGTACGACCTAAATTTTTCCGATAAGGCTTTGTCCTCTTTATTCAATTC
>JBGYWU010000141.1:0-5294 GCA_041842265.1 Candidatus Limimorpha sp.
AGCGGTGTAGAAGCAGCCGGCAGAGCTACGGGCTGCAATGACAACAAGCGGCGCGTCGCCATTGCGGCCGTACAGGGCCTGCATCAGGTCACTCTGTTCCATCTTGGTGGGAAGGCCGGTGGACGGACCGCCGCGCTGCACGTCAATGACGACCAAGGGAAGCTCGGTCATCACAGCCAGTCCCAAGGCTTCACTCTTCAGAGAGAGACCAGGGCCAGAAGTGGTCGTTAAGGCGAGACTGCCCGAGTAGGCGGCACCAATCGACGACATGATGCCGGCAATTTCGTCTTCAGCCTGATAAGCCCTAACGTTAAGGTTCTTGTATTTGGTCAGTTCGGCCAAAATGTCGGTAGCAGGAGTGATGGGATAGGAACCAAGGAAAAGTTGAAGACCTGCCTTCTCGGCAGCGGCCATCATACCCCAAGCCGCAGCAGTGTTTCCGGTAATGTTGCGGTACTTGCCCTTTTCGAGGTCAGCGGCTTCCACACGAAACGTATTGGTGAAGAGTTCCCATGTGTCGGCATAGTGGTAACCGGCGTCCAGGACGGCACGGTTGGCCCTAATCACTTGGTCCTTACCTTTGAACTTTGTCTCGAAATAGTTGTAGACGGTTTCGCGCTCACGGCTAAAGAGATAGAGCACGATGCCGAGGGCAAACATGTTCTTGGATTTCAGCATCGACTTGTTGTCCATGCCAAAGTCTTTCAGGGCTTCTTTGGTAAGTTCCGAGATGGGTGCTTTAACCACTTGATAGTCGGCGAGGGTGCCGTCGATGGTAGGATCGTCGGTATAGCCGGCCTTTTCGAGGGCCTTGTCGGTCACCGAGTCAGAGTCGAAGATGATGATGGTTCCGGGACGGAGCCAGCGCATATTCGCCTTGATGGAAGCAGGATTCATGGCCACAAGAACGTCGCAGAGGTCACCGGTGGTGTGAACCGGTTTGTGGCCGAAATGCACTTGGAAACCGCTGACGCCTGCCACCGTGCCTTGCGGTGGGCGGATTTCAGCCGGATAGTCCGGAAAAGTGGCGAAATCGTTTCCGGCAAAAGCTGTTGAATCCGAAAATAGATTTCCGGTAAGTTGCATACCATCGCCCGAGTCGCCCGAAAAACGGATGACGACATGTTCAAGGGCTACAATCTTACTTTTTGCTGTCATTTTTACTGATTTTTGATATTAGAATGATTTACAACGCTCTAAAGCTGAAAAAAAGCGTCAAAAGTGGAGTTTTCCACGACCTTCCGACCCTCTCTTCCAACGATTGTGCTAATTCGCTGCAAAAGTACGTAATAATAAGGTGCAAACCCAAAAAATATGCTTTTTTATTTTTTTTTATAAAGACAGATTTTCAATCATCTGATTATCAATATATTATTTTTTTTCTTATTTAGACTGAATAAAAATAACAAAATTAGGCGGAATGGAATGAAAGATATAGTATTTTTGCGGCACGAAAACTCAAACCAAAATTCAAAACTATTAACATTATGGCTTACAAAATCACAGACAGCTGCATTGCTTGCGGCTCATGTATCGACGAATGCCCAGTGGGCGCTATTTCAGAAGGCGACATCTATGTCATTGACGCTGACACTTGCGTAGGTTGCGGCACCTGTGCCGGCGCTTGCCCGAACGAAGCAATCGTTGAAGACTAACTGAAGAAAAGAAACTGCATCAAAAGAAAGCCTGGCTCAACTCCCCAAACATCCAAAAGGAGGGGAAAGGAGACAGGTTTTTGATTTTTTTCGGTTTTCGCAAAGTTTGGCAAGCTATTTGCTATGTTTGCAATGTTCTTTGAAAACAGCAATTTTAATCAAAATAACCTAATTACTAACTTAAATCATTCAGAAATGAAGAAATTTGCTTTGGCACTTGTGTGCCTCGCCAGCGTTGCATTCTTCGCAAGCTGCAAACAAGAAGGACAGCCCACCATCCAAGTACTCAACGAGGACGGTTATGTTCAGAACGGCGCAGTCGTCAACGTAAACGAAGAATTTGACTTCGGATTTGTCATGGCTTCCAGCCCTGTTACCAACAAAGCACTCGCTTCGCTCATCATCAAGATTGATGACGAAGCCCCTGACACTGTTGCCCTTTCAGGAACTGAATTCACCTACAAAGGCACTCTGAAGTATGAGTTTACCAGAGAAATCGTCGGCAACTCCGTCATCACCGCCACAGTGATCGATGCCGCTGGCGAAACTGCCACCGCTTCCATCGAGCTGAGCATCAACAATCCCGCACAGCCCCTGGTCAGCAGACCTTTCGAATGGAAACGCTTGGGCCATACCCAGTCTGGTCTTGAAGAATTCGGTCTCGTATGGGAACAAAACTCGAAGGTAACCCATGCCCAAATCAAGCCCCTCACTGGCGTAACCCTTTACTCCTTCGAGAGCAACAAGTGGGGCGAAACCACCACCGACATCGATAAGGCAGCCCTGTTTTCCGATGGAGCCCAAACCATTTCGGTTTACAACAATGTTTCCACCTCTGCAAGCGGGGAGTACAACGATGTTATCGGCACCAAGATGGCTGACGGGACCCTTCATCTCATTCTTGTGAAGGAATGTAAAATTGGAGTCTTCCAACCTCAAGGAACTCCCATCACCATCTCCGGTGAAGCCAAATAAGGAAGGATTTTCTTACGATAAAGTGCGCTGCCACCCAGCGCACTTTTTTTGTGCCTTTTTGTTCGGGGCGAAATAATATGGGACATCTTCCATCCCGTCCGAAAAATTCTGGGAATTACCAACACCAAGAAACAAAAATCGCCAAATGTGGGTCTGTTGCCAAAGATTTTGGGATTATTGAATATAAAAGCGCCCATTGTATGGCAATGCAACAAACCTGGAGACAAGAAGAAACTGAGTACTCACCCGGCAAGCACCCCATCATTCATCAGTCATTTCTTTTGTGAAGGCTTCACAAGCAGAGAGCAGACTTTGGACGGCAGAATGCATGAGCATATTGATGTCGGGCGTGTCATTTAGGTGCTGCTCGTAGCACATCCACACAGAAGCACCTTTCTCATTGCCGTCCTCATAGTCATAGAGCACGGCTTTCACCACCTTGTAGTTCCAATTGATATTGTTGCAGGCCATAATGGCTTTGGCAAAGATTTCGTCTGTCACGTCAAAGATACCAGGCAGGGTCAGACGGAAAAACAGCGGGTCGTCAATGTCATTCCATAACAGAAAATTCCAACCCTCATAGACAAAATTCAAGCCCAAGTCGCTTTTTGTCGCGGCAATGCCTTGCCACCTCAAGTATTTCAGTACCAAATCCTTGGCGTTCATACCATTCAGGTCTTATTGAATCCGATGCGTGTCTTGGTGGAGTAGGTCGGATTCTTGTATTTCAACACATCGATGAGGATCTTCTGCGAAATCGGCACATCGTTGTAGGCGGCGGTCATCGCGGCTTCGGCGACGGCCTCGGTGATGTCGCCCGCATTGAACTCGTCAGACATCCTTGCCAGCTCGTCAAAATCCAATTCCTCGCAAGGGCGGTCTTGCAAGTGGTCCATGAAGATGTCCTTGCGGGCTTCAAAGTCGGGCTGCGGAACAAAAAACACGCGGTCGAAACAACCCACGCGCATGATGGCTTGGTCGATGAGGTCGGGACGGTTGGTGGTGGCCACAACGAGGATACCTTTCTTCGAGCAGTTGTTAAGCATGCTGAAGAAAGCAGCGATTTGCGGGGTGATGTTGCTTTCCTCTCCATCCGCACTGGGATTTGGAGCAACAAATTCGATTTCGTCGAAGCAGAGAACGAAAGGCGACTTGATTTCAGCGGCATCGAACACCCTTTGCAAATTGTCGAGCACCCCTTCCTGATAGATATGACCCATTTCCACACCTTTGATGATGGAATAGTGGAAGCCTAATTCCTCCGCAAAACTCTCCAGAACCAAGCTTTTGCCACAGCCGGGAGGGCCATAGAGCAGCACTCCGTTAATGGCGGGCAGTCTGTATTGTTTGGCTTTTTCAGGATTATGCAATGCGAAGAGCACCTCCTTTCGGAGTTGCTCTTTAAGTTCGTCGCGCCCCGTCACATTGTCGAATCCGCTGCCCGAACCTTTCTTGAAGGTAATGAGGGGGCCTGTTGCTTGACCTGACTCCTCGTCCATCGGAGCTTTCGTTTCGGTTTCTTCCATCATTTTCTCCAGTTCAGGCATCACTTGTTCCATCAGGTTTTGGGCAAATTCAGCCGCCGACCCAAAGCGGTTTTCGGGTTTCCTATCCAAAGCTTTCAACAAAATGGCCTTCACATAATCAGGCAGTTTCACTGTATCTGTTTCCAGCACAAGGTCTTTACGGCGTGCCTGTCTGACAGCTTCCTTGACAGCGGTCTTTGAGTTGGATGTCAAGTCCAAATCCACCTCCCAAGGCGCTTTGCCGAAAAGCAGGAAGTAGAGAACGGCACCTGTAGAAAAGATGTCGCTCTTTACCGTGTAAACCGAGCGGAAGGTTTCAGGCGCACTGAAGAACGGCATCAGGTCCTCCACGGGGAAGGTCGGACGTCCTTTGACCATATAGGAGATATGGCCCAAATCGAGGATGGTAGGCATCAGCATCCCGTCATCCAACTCTTGGAGCATGATATTGGAAGGTCGTATATCATTGTGAATCAATGCTCTGGAATGGATAAAAGAGAGACCGCTCAACACGCACATGGTTATTTGCACAGCATCTTCCAAATCGAAAGGGCCTCCTTCCTTGACGGCTTCGTGAAGCAGCATTCCCCGATAGAACTCCGTAACCAGATAATGGTAGACAGTATTGCCTTTACGCAACTCGCCATTGTCGACATAACGCACGACATTGACATTGTCTTCGGTGTTCAGTTCCTTGCATAGTTGGATTTCGTAGACCTCCTTGCCCTCAAAGAGTTGTTCTCGAGGGATGCTGTGGAGTTTATAAAGTTTCATGAAATACATCATGTCGTCGGGGCCAAGCACAGTATATGACTCAGCCACAATACCTTTCTTTATAAACGAGTCGATGGCATACTTGCCGATCTTCTCCCCTTTTTTGAATGTCTGCATAGGTTTGAATTGTTGGGGCAAAATTCATGATAAAAAATGAAATGTGCAAGAAGAGTGAGAAAAAAACAGCAAAAAACAGAAAAGGCTGCCTCGCAGCCTTTTCGATTCGACATATAAGCATCACTTACGCGTCGATGTTGGCGTAGGTGGCATTTTGTTCGATGAACTCGCGACGCGGGGCTACTTCATCGCCCATCAGCATGGAGAAGACATGGTCGGCCTCCATGGCGTTTTCGATGGTCACTTG
>JBGYWU010000142.1:0-3972 GCA_041842265.1 Candidatus Limimorpha sp.
ATGCATGTTTAAGCAAAAAAATCTTTCTTTGAAATGCCAGCTTCTGCCTAAACAGCGTTTGCGCCAATACTTGTGCCACTTCTCAACGCCTGCTTTGAAAGCACGCATTCCCTCTTGCTTTCAACCCGCCCTTTGTACAAGTTGATGATGTGTCAATGGCAAAATGCCTACTCTTGAATATTATGGTGCGTTCCTTATCCATAAGTTTAATGTTTCAATTCTTAAATAATAACTATCTAACTCCCAACTCCACACTAATAAAAAGGTGTAACAAAATCCCTGAACATCGGGGCAGTCATGTCTTTCTCCGATAGTATCGGGTTCTCAATGTCCCAAAATACGCCAAGGTCGGGGTCGTCCCATCGCAGACTGCCTTCAGAGGCCTTGTTGTAAACATTAGTGCATTTGTAGGTGAGCACCGAATGGTTCTCTAAACACACAAATCCATGAGCAAAGCCTTCGGGAATCCAAAACATGAGCTTGTTGCCACCGGTCAGCACCACCGATTCCCATTGTCCATAGGTCGGCGAGCCTTTCCGCAGGTCGACCGCCACGTCCATCACCGCACCTTTCACCACGCGCACCAACTTGCCTTGGGCGAAGGGCGGTTTCTGGAAATGCAGACCGCGCAGCACGCCTTTCATCGACTGGGACTCGTTGTCCTGCACGAAGTTCATATCCAAGCCGTGTTGGGCAAAGCGTGCTTTGTTGTAGCTTTCAAAGAAATAGCCGCGCTCATCGTGGAACACATCAGGCTTGATGACCAACAGGTCTTTTATTTTGGTTTCGATTATTTCCATCGTATTAGTTTTTCAGTTGCCGGAGTTTTTGGTAATACTGTTGAAGATTTTGTTTAGTTCTTGGCATTTGTCGTTGATGTCGTCGTATTCAGATTTGGTCAGATAAGCTGTTCTGTATAGTAATTTCAGCCAATATCCTGTTTCGGCACATTCTTTCAGAGATATGTAAATCTTAGCAACGAAGTCTCTATGACTAATGCCGTTTTGTGCTTCAACAAGATTTGCACCAATACTTGTGCCACTTCGAAGAAGTTGTTTTGATAAAACATACTCTTTCTTGTCCTCGCAAAGATGTTTGTACATATTAACGATGTCAACAGCGAAATCCAAACACTTTTCTCTAATAAAATCTCCAAAGTTTTCCATACCTATTAACTGAACAGCTTCCAACTATTAACTCTTAACTTCCAACTCGTTAAAGATGAACACATTCGTTAAACGCTGCCGCAGCCGCTTCCATGATGCCTTCCGACATGGTGGGGTGGGGGAACACGGCACGGATGATGTCTTCGCCCTTGGCCCCCAACTCGCGGCTGAGGACAGCGGAAGCCACCATTTCTGTAACGTTGTCACCCACCATGTGACAGCCAAGCCAGTCGCCCGTCTTGGCGTCGAACACCACTTTGACGAAGCCGTCGCGGTTGCCCGCAGCCGTGGCTTTGCCCGAAGCAGTAAAGGGGAACTTGCCCATTTTTACCTCATGGCCCGCAGCGATGGCTTTGGCCTCGCTCAAGCCAACGGAGGCGATTTCGGGCGTGGTGTAAGTGCAGCCGGGGATGTTGGCGTAGTTCAGAGGCTTGGGGTCGAGTCCGCAAATCTTTTCGATGCAAATAATGGCTTCGTGTTCGGCTTTGTGGGCCAAGGCGGGACCGTGCACGATGTCGCCGATGGCGTAAACGCCCGGTACATTGGTGCGGTAGTATTCGTCCACCACGACCTTGCCGCGTTCGGTGCCGATGCCCAGTTTCTCAAGGCCAAGGTTGTCGATGTTGGTCTGCACGCCGACTGCGGAGAGCACGATGTCAGCCTCCACGGTCTTCTCGCCCTTCTTGGTGCTGATGGTGCACACGCATTTCTCGCCGGTGGTGTCCAGATGGGTTACAGAGGCATCAGTCATTACGTTCATTTTCAGTTTCTTGAAAGCACGTTCCACTAACTTTGAGACGTCTTCGTCCTCATTGGGCACTACGTTGGGCAAAAACTCGACCAAGGTTACTTTCACGCCCATCGAGGTGAAGAAGAAGGCAAACTCAGAGCCGATGGCGCCCGAGCCGACCACGACCATGCTTTCGGGCAGTTTGTCGAGGACGAGAGCCTGACGGTAGCCGATGACCTTCTTGCCATCGATGGGCAGGGCAGGCAGCTCGCGCACCCTTGAACCTGTGGCAAGGATGATGTGGTCGGCTTCGTAAAGGTTCTTTTCGCCTTCGGCATGGGTTACTTCCACCTGTTTGTCGGCGGTCAGCTTGCCATAGCCGGCGATGACATCGACATTGTTTTTCTTGAGAAGGTATTGCACACCCTTGCTCATGGTGTCGGCCACGCCGCGGCTGCGGGCCACGACAGCCCCCATGTCGGGTTTCACTTCGCCTTCTACCTTGATGCCGTAGCTCTCGGCATGATTAATATAGGTATAGACCTGTGCGCTCTTCAGCAGGGCCTTGGTCGGGATGCAGCCCCAGTTGAGGCAGACACCCCCAACTTCGGCCTTTTCGACCACAGCCACTTTCTTTCCCAATTGTGATGCTCTGATGGCAGCCACATAGCCTCCCGGACCGCTGCCGATGACGATGACGTCGTATTTCATATTTCGTGGATTTATAGATTTGTAATTCAAGATGTATGATTTTGGAATTATGATTTAAGAATGTGAGAGGTTCTCGGAGTCTTGTAGGTCTTTTGTCTTGGGTTCCTCATTGATGGTTTCTTTTTGCTTTCGCACGCAAATCCGCTTGATGCCCTTAAGCAAAATCGCCCAAAGCGAGAAAAAAGCCACTACGGCAACAATCCATACAATTAATAATTTGATAACCATTTGGTCGGTTTTAAACTTGCAAAGATAATAATAATCATGAAACAAGAGCTTTAATAACTTGTATATTTTGATTGTAATTGCGGAGATTCAAGCCGGTATTTGCAATGTGTATCAGTGTATCTATCGGAAATTGTTATATTTGCAGCCGAGAAAAAAGGTAATATTAATGAAAGAAAAGGAAAGAATGACTTTTAAGGTTCGTGGGATGAACCAGTACCATCAGTTCTATTTCGACAATGTGTCGCACATTGTGTGCGAAGGAGCTGTTTGCACGGTGTACCGAATTTCGGGGGAGAGCGTGTGTTTCATGAAATCTTTGTCGTTTTTTGAGAAGTTGTTGCTTGGCCATCCCTTTTTTCGCATCCACCATCATACGATTGTAAATATGGATCAGATTGCAATAGTGAAAAGTGAAGGCAACCATCGTGTCGCTGTTTTGCGTGATGGCACGAAATTGAATATTTCTGTACGGAAATGGAAGCCGTTCAAGTTGGCTTTTTACGAAAAACAGATATGGTTAAAAGAGATACACTTGTCGATATGATTTCAACACTTATCAAATAGTTTTGGACAGAGGCTGTTTTCTTTATGGATTAGTTGTAATTTTGAACAATATAAACCAATCAATAACACCAACATGAAAAGACATTACACATCAAAAAGCAAAGTCCTTCTCCTCTTGCTGCTGGTGGCGGCTGGGGCGGCGAAGGCACAAACACATGAGTTCGCTCCCGTGGGGGCGGAGTGGCATTATGAACGCTTGTATAGGGAAGGCTGGAACTACACCGGTGTCGCCTACGACAGATTCCGTTCGTTGCGAACTGTTGAAATAAACGGTTGGGAATGCAAGGAAATCGAGTTGTTCCAGAATCTCGATTGTGACGGTGTGGTCAATCCTCATACCGAATACCGTTATTCACCAAGATGGCGATCAGGTATATGAAGTGGAAAACGGGGAGCGTTATTTGTTGTATGATTTTGGTAAAGGGGTTGGGGAATGGTGGTATGCTTCGAAATACAATGACACCATTTATGTATATGGAGTGGATTCCATACCAATGCAAGACGGAAGTTATAGAAAAAGAATGCGTTTAGGTCCAAACAATTATTTCCATTTATACTTTGCCAATTTAATAG
>JBGYWU010000143.1:0-18324 GCA_041842265.1 Candidatus Limimorpha sp.
CGGGTTGTTGGCATCGGCACGGATGCTGTTGTTTCCGGTAATGTAGCCGCCCAGGGTGACGGCTCCCCAATTGTTGCTGTTGGTTTGAACTACGGTGGCTCCGTATCGGTATTCCACGGTTTCGACACCCCCATAAAATCCAAAAGTGTTGCAACTTTGTGAAAACCCCCATCCCGCCACGGTCTGTGGCAGTTGCCAGGTGAGTCTGGAAACCACTTCCAATGAACGGCCCCAAAAGTTTTTGTTCGGATCGGAGACAAACAGCCCGCCCCATATTCTGGCATCGTTAACGGCACGCTTGTTGGCTTCGTCCCATGATTGTTTCAACGATCCTGTTTCCACTAACTTGCTTAAAAAACCAATAATCCATGAATCCACGATGATGAATTCCCCGTCCGGGTCGCTGTACATCACAGGGTTGTTCATGCAATAGCTGTACCTGTTGTAGTTCTGCGTAAAGTCAGGCGCTTGCACGAAGGGGTCGGGGGAGAAGAAACGGCCTATCACGGGGTCATACAAGCGTGCGTTGGCGTTGATGATGCGGAAGCGATCGTAGTGCTCGTGGCCGGTATAGCCTCGGCTGAACGGGAACGAGGTCTGGGTTTGGGGTGTGTTCCATGCAGTATAGCTCATGCGATTGCCCCAGGGGTCGAAGTGGGTTTGCTGCACGATGTTCTTGTCCTCGTCCATCACCTTGTTCCAGCTGCCGAGGTGGTCGGTCATCACATAATAAAGGCTGTCCGTAGTGCCATTTTTCACATGCACTGCCACCGGCTGCCCCTCGGCATAGATGTAATCCAACTTGCGCTGAGCGCCTGAACCTAATTCAATTTCATGAACATCAGAGATTTTTGCCGCGGCTTTTTTCATCACATTGCCTTGATAATAACGGGTGTGCAGCCTTGTGCCTTCCGCATTGTAGTCGAAGGTGATGCGGTGGCCGCCTTCGGCGATGCTTGAGGGCTTGTTGCGGAAGTTGTAGCTCACATCGCACTGCGAGGCGGGGATGGGACAGGCGGCATTGCCGGCGATACTCGTAACGGCATGGGGCTTGCTGCTGCCATAGCTGTAGGTGCCCACTTTCGAATTGGTAAGGATATTGCCCGTGTTCCCGTATGTGAACGAGGCTGCCGTCGTGCTGTTCACGGAGTATGCGGTCAGACGGTCAAGATTGTCATAAGTATAGGATTCCGACTGGTTCACTTTGGCATCGGTGCGCGAAGCGATGAATCCTCGTGCGTTGTAGGAATATGCCAATTGTCGGTATTGGTTGTTGATGGAGTAGTCCACCATTTCATCTCCGATTTCGCCAATTTCGCCAACTCCGTTTGTGCTGACATTGCTAACGATATCACCATTTTTGATTCCCGTCAACATGCCGTATGAATTGTAGGTGTATTGCACGCCGGTTCCGTTTCCGTAGCGGCATATCAACGGATGGCGGAACTTGTTGCGCGTGTCTGTGGCGTAAATCAAGGAATTGTCTGCGGTGTTTTTAATCTGTTTCAACTCTCCGTATGAATTATACACATTCTCAATGCGATAACTATCAGGATAGGTGAAATATTGCAGTCGGCCCAAATTATCGTATTCATACCGGTGGTTGTAAGCCGTACTACCGTCATACACCTTTTGGTTCGACAGTCTTCCCAAATCATCGTAAACAAAAATGCAATCATTGCTGCCGTTCTTTTTCACCGAGGCAAGTTTCCCAACCCCGCTTCCGGTTGCATTATCGTATGTATAAGTAATCGTTTCCGATTCCGTCCCTTTGGAATAGACGATTTGCGTTGTCCGTCCAATAAGATCATAAGTGTATGCGGTTTGGTTTGAATTGGCATCCGTTCGACTAGTAAGCTGGTTCAACACATTGTAAGTGCTTGTTACTGTTCCGGCGTTGGGGTCTTGGATACTCAGGCGGTTGCCTCGGATGTCTGAAGTGATGGTTGTGGTGTTTCCTCCAACACTAACGGTCATCTTGTCACGTATCTTGCCTGAAACGGTTTGGTATGAATAGCTGTAGTTGATGGTGCCACCCGTGTCTGTTGCCTGTGTCAATCTGCCCAACGCATCAAATTTCTTTGTCTGCTGAACATTGCGGATGTTGTCCGTTGTTGTAACAAAGAATTCGTGCATTGTGGGGTTGTTGTAATCGTAATAATCGTATGACAGGTTAGAGTATGGAGCAGTTTGGGAAACGATCCTATTGTAATGGTCGTAATTTAGAGTTTTCCAAGTTTTACTCCCTGTTGAGGTTGAAGGAGAGCTGTAGGGTACAACGGTTGTTTTGGCCACCAACCCTAAATCGTTGTAAACAACATCATTGTAACCTCTTCCTGCCACATAATTATGGATCTCCCTGCCATGCACGTCATAGTAGATTCTGGTTTCAGGTTGGCCTGTCTCTGTTTCACGAATATAGTATGCTGCATTCGGGAAAGCCGTAGTCGTGTTCCTGATGTATGTGAAATCACGTGTGGTTTGGTCGGGTCTCGTCAATTTCTTAAGTCTGCCAAACGCATCATATTGGTATGAGATTGTCAGGTTGTTAGGGTCTGTCTTTGAGGTAACAAGGCCTGTTTTGTTGTCGAAAGCAGACGAACTTGCTTGACCAAGCACATTGGTTTCGCCAATCAAGAAGCGGCCTTTGGCATCGTAAGAGAACGATTTCGTTCTTGCAGGCAAGCCACTTGGGGTATAGGTTTCGCCCGTTACCAAACCAATGCTGTTGTATTGGAAAGAGGTTGTCCCAATACTTCCATCCGAATCAGACACATTCATCGATGCAAGCCTGCCTGAGGAATAGCTGTAGGTGGTGAGCCGATATGGCATTTGTGAGAATCCGTTGCGTTTGTTCCATGTCTTGGTGGAAGAAATCTTTTTAACGGTTTGGCCATTGGGAACGGTTACGTCCGTATAGGTATAGACAGTACTATCACGCGATACCCATGAATGGGAGTCATTGTCTATGTTGGCAACCGACGATTTTATCAAACGCCCATCGGTGGAGTTGAGCCAACATTTATTCATTATCTGTTTGTTTTCAAGCCTATTAATATCACTGCTTATTGAGTTGTAAGGGATAAATCTATTATATGACAGCCCCAGATAGCCCAATGTGTTATAAATCTCATGATAATAAATGTTTGTCCGGCTGTTTTCCCAATAGGAAGTATCTCCAACATAACCTCCAACAGCATTGTTGCCTCTTTGCATATAATAAGTCAAGGACTGTTGTAGGTTAAGGTAATGATAGTCGTCGTTCACATCAAACAGCATTTTCGTATTCGTTCCATGACAATGGGTTTGATATAATTCAAATCCAAGCAGTTGCCTTCTTTCAAAATCAAATGCGGCATGGCTATAAGTGAAAGTGGTTTCTGTTATACCTCCTATTCCATTAGGCTCACGGAGCTTTGAGACCAGTGGGAAATGTACACGTTTACCCACAGTTCCAAAATTACCAATATTGGGAGAGTTGTAATAAGCATATTCCAAGGTGCTGCATTTGCCGATGCCATTGGTAAAAGAAAGAACAAGGTCGTGTTTCCGTTTCTCTTTAGAACTCACCAATATTGGAGCATGTTGAACAGCTCCTATGTATAGCATATCTACTTTACCGTCACAATCCAAATCGCCAAAACGGTAATGAGCGTCTCCCCAGTGGTAAATTCCATTGTTTTGCTCATATTGAAGTTCATAGTTATAGGTATTATTATCGTATCCTCGTGAATAGTAGATGTTAAGGGTCGTCTTGTTTGTATTATAATTGTACACAGGTTGAATAATATCGTCCTTCCCGTCGCCATTGAAGTCAAACACAAAGATCGGATAGCTTGGCTCGCCGGAACTATTTGTCGCACTGGCAAATGGAAGGGTTAGGTCATCCGTATATGCATTCCCTTTCGACATCTTTAAATGCCAATTCCCGTTTTTGAAATGAATATAATCCTGCTTGCCATCACCGTTGAGATCGCCAAAATAGTCTTTACCGCTTCCAGCCGCAAGTGTTCCCGAATCCAAAATCTTTACAAACGAAGCAGACGATTCGTCGTATTCGTAAATGTCAACCGTTGTTCCACGAACGACATGTATATCGCTTTTCCCGTTTCCGTTGAAATCAGTAACAGAAATCTTACTGTCTTTATGAACGGTAATGCTGGCATTGAAATTAGAACTTGTCAGGGTAATATTATTGTAGCTTGGATTGCTTTCGCGCAAGAATTGTACACCACCTTGACCCAAGAAGTCTCCTATATGAAATTTCGGATTGACGTTGGTGGCCTTGGTGGTGATGGTGTGTGAATTATTGGTGAGTTTGATGACTTTGTATGAGTAACCATTGTTATTTGAGTTGGCGGATATAAAACCTATCCCATCTTTTCCGCTCCCGTCTGTGTCAATTGTTGTGAATTGATAATATCCATTCAATGTAAAGGAATAGCTGACAGAATTGAAATTTCCGGTTCCATCGCCTAATCTGATTTGCCAACTAGTCACATTTGAATTAGAATCGTAACTATTAAGAAACAAATCCGGGAGGTTGTCTCCATTATAGTCGCCGATACAAACCGTATAACCGACAAGAGAATTGTAGGTTTTTATGGTATTTGAAGTTGCATCAACGCCCCATCCAATAGTTGTCCTTGTCAATTCTTCTCCTGAAGCATCTTTCAGAATAACGGCATTAAGTCGTGTGCTGCGATCGGTAGTATAATCGAAATCATATTGACGAACCAGTTCATTCCCATATTTCACGAGAATGCTCGTAAGCAACTTGGTGGGCCTAATAATCTTACCACCAGTATATGATGTATTGACATTGAAGTCGGTTGTGTATTGGAATACCACTTTGGCGTATGTGGATAATCCTGCCGTGGTATTGCCGGTATAGTTGATTTCGTTAGGCCAGATTTCACCGTTTGAGGCAGATTGGCCGTAGGAAATGGTCATAAAGTTGCCGTCTGCATCAGTAATCTTGTTGGCCATCCACGACACAATCTTGTTGTTTGTCGTTTTTTGCTTCGAGTCATCGGTTTTGCCATACTCAATAATCTCACCTTGGTCGGTGACAGCGACAAAATATTGTGAAACGTCATCGGGTGTCCCTTTTAAAGTCACCCTGGCGAAATTCTCAATCTCTGTACCGTATTTCGCATTGGTTGTTGCATAATCTCCTCCAGATAGTTTCATCAGCTTGGCACCATCCAAGGCATATCTGTCGTTGCCATCCAAATTGACAGTACCAATACTTCCGTCAGGATATTGTGTGCGCTGCACTCTTGTGATGGAAGAAAGACCTGACAGATGCCAATTGCAGCCCAAATAGCCTCTCCCCGACGAACTGTTATATACAACGGCAAGATTGGGCTGCACTCCTTTGGTTCCGGGTACTGCATCGATAGGGATGCTATAAGTAGCCATCCCCATTGGAGAAACGCTAACATCCCCGCCCAATGAGCCGACGGTGCTATTTGATTGTGCAAGAACAACATTAGTGAAGAATAATGCAATAATACTCGACAATCCCGTAACAAAGAGTAAATGCTTATGTAAGCGAACGGCCTTTTTCATCTCCATTATTCCTTTATGATTTTATTCGAGTAAACTCTATTTTTGTTTCGGAATTCAATCAGATAAATTCCATTGGGTTGCTTTGACAGATCCAAATCGAAAGCATTGCTTTCACAAACCCCTTCCATGAGAAGGGCTCCTTTCAGATCAAACAGTCTGAAATGGCCCAGTATGTCGTCAGGCTGTCCCATTTCAAAACGGATTACCCCTTTGGTGGGATTGGGAAACAAGGTCATCCGATTTCCGTCAGGCAGTTCATCCGTGAATGATAGAAGGTTTACACCTTCATTTCCTTTTTGACTGTCCATAGAGAGGCGTACCACGCTTCTTCTGATACGATTTCCTGCCTGGTCATAATCATATTCGTATGAAAAAGACTGGGCCATTAATCCCATTCCGCCGAGCAGTAACAAACTCAATAATAAACTAACTCGTTTCATAACTATATCTAATTGCTGATAATAATCATTTCGCGCCGTATCCTCAGACTTTGCAAAGTCTGATTGAATCTGAAAATACGATGCTGCAAAAATACGGCTTTTGTCTGACATGGCAATAGGGGTATGCTGTTTTTCCCATAAATGTGCTGATTGGTTCAGAAACTGTGTCGTTTGGGCAAATTGGTGCCGATGATGTGGATCTTGCCTCGGAAAACGATTTCCTTGCCTACGGAGCGTTCCGAGGCGGCTACAATCAATTCGTCGATATGGACGTGTTGTTCGTCAAGCACTTGGAGTATCTTCGAGCCGACCAATCCTGTGGCTCCCACCACTGCCATTTTCATTTTTTCCCGTTTTGCATATTTGGCAGCAAAATTAGGAAAAAATGTCAAGTTGTCGATTTAAAACCATACTTTGTAGGAGAACGACGGGATGATGGGGAAGAAACTGCGCTGCCAAAGTGTTTGCGGCTCATCGGGGTACTGGTTCCAATAGAGCGGGTCGCCTTTCGGGTCACCGTAGTAGTAATAGTATGGGTTCTGTCGGCAATATACATTGTAGATGGAGAAAGTCCATTCCGCTTTGCGGCCTTTCTCGGTCGTGGTCTTCCATTTGGCGGCCAGGTCGAGGCGATGGTAGTCGCGCATCCTGTCGCTGTTACGCTCGCCGTAGATGTTGGTTTCGCTGAAATACACTTCGCCCTCGGGGGTGAATACAGGGATGCTTTGCACGCCGATGACGGGCGTGTAGGGCAGCCCGCTCTGGTAGGTCCACAAGGCACTCAATGACCACCGTTCAGCCAGTTGATAGTTCACACTGATATTGACGGAATGGGGACGGTCGTACTCAAACGCATATTCCTTGCCGTTGTTGATGTGGTCGAACTGCCGTGTGGTGTGCGACCAAGTATAGCCCACGTAGCCATCCAAGCGGTTGTAGTTGAAGCGCGTCATCATCTCAAGGCCATACGACTTGCCGTGGCCGCCCGCTTCCACTTTGCTACGCCAGTCGGAGTCGCCGAGGAGGGTGCTGTAGCCCTCACGATAGGTGGCCAAGTCGCGGAGCAGTTTGTAATAGGCATCAATTTCCACACTGATATGGTCTTGCCAAAAACCTCGCTGCCATCCTACCGAGGCTTGGTCGGAAGTGGCGGGTTTGATGCGGGCATCGGCGGGAATCCACACCTCGTTGTTCATGATGGAGCCAGGGGTCATCATCAGGTGAGCATTCTGGGTGACGCGCATGGAGGTCAGGTTGACGGTGCTTTCTCCAATGTTGAAGTTGAGGTTCAGCCTCGGCTCCAAAGCGAAATGATGATAACCGCTGCTTAGGAAGCTATTCACCCTCAAACCTACGGAGCCGTTGAACCAGTTGCCAAATTTCAGCTTGTTGTCCAAATATAGCGAGTTGTCGGACCCGCTCGAAATATCAGGCAGAAGGGTCTCTGCGAAGCTGCTGGTGAAGTGGTTGGGGCGGTAGCTGAGATAGGAGGCTTGCAAGCCATATTCGAGTGTCCATGCGTTGGAAATGAAGAGTTTCCAGTCGGAGCGTAGCGAGAGGTCACCGACGCGCGATGAGGCCTTGACGAAGAAGTCGGCCGTGTCTATGCTGTTCTCAATATAGGCCTTCATGTTGTTTTTGAGGCGGTATTGCGTGAACGACAGCGTGTTGGCCATGAACAGCCGCGAACTGAGCGCGCTGTTCCATTGGCCTGAAACGAGCAGGTTGCCCCAAATGTTGTTGATGCTGTTGCGCTCAATGCCGCTGTTTTCCTTCTTGTTTTTCCAAATGCGCATGTAGTCGTCGCCTTCATAAATGTTGAAGGCGAAGCTGTTTTTGGCGTCGGGAGCCCAAGTGTATTTGGCGTTGATGTCGTGAAAGCCGTAGATGATGTTATAGTCCTGCGCCCCCGTCTCCTTGCTGATTTGGCTTGCCGCAAAGAGCAGTGCCTCGGTGAGTGTCTTGCGGCCGGTAACGATGAAACTTGAGTTTTTCAGTCCGCCGGGGCCTTCCACGGCAAAAGCCAAGTCGGTGAGCCCTGCGCTAAGCGAGCCTTTCAGCCGCGTGGGGTCGCCTTTCTTGGCAGTGAGGTCAACGATGGAAGACAGCTTGCCGCCATAACATGCGGGGAAGCCGCCCTTGTAGATGTCCATGCTGTTGATCATCTCGGAATTGAACACCGACATGAAACCGCCCAAGTGGTTGACATAGATGAGCGGAACGTTGTCGAGCATATAAAGGTTTTCGCCCGGATTGCCGCCACGCACCACCATGAGGCTGGAAGCCTCGGTGGCCGCTTCGATACCGGGTAACTGTTGTGCCGCCTTGATGATGTCGGGACGACTACCCAAGGTAGGGATTTGTTCGATATTTTTGGCATTGAGAGTGAGTGTGTTGAAGGTGGCACGACGCTCAATGCGGTGGGCACTCACCTCAACGGAATGGAGCATAGCGGTAGAAGGCCTTAGTCTGAGGTTTAAGGGCCGTTTTGGGGCTTCCTCGATGGTGAAGCAGGTGTCGACGAAGCCGATACAGGAAACACAGAGTTCGGCAGGCAAATCGGCGGCAAGGTTGAAATAACCTTTTTGGTCGGTGGAAGTGCCTTTGGAGCGGTCTTGCCGGTAAACATTGGCACCTATAATGCGCTCACCGTTGGCGGCATCGCTGATGAAGCCGGAGATGTGAACATTTTGGGCTTGGACTGCATACGAAAACAATACAGCCAATAACATGACGACATTTGCTTTTTTCATTATTCAGTTATTTTAGAATAAGGGACGACTCGAAAGCGCGAAATTTCGCAGGCCTCATTATAATAAATCGTATCGCTCACATAGCAGGCACGGGCACCGAAGATGCCGTAGCCGTTCTCGACATTGCTGTATTGGTTGAAAGGCGTTATGACACTGAGGAAAGGAGCGCCAAAGGCGTTAAGTTCAACTTTGGTATAGCGACTCTTCAGGTAGTCGTAAAGGGACTCGGAGAGGCCTTCCATACGCACAACGAATTTGCCGTGTAGCGGCTCAACGTCAGTAAGACTATCGTAAATTCCTCCGTATGACGTATTGAACCGGCCGTTTATTTTCATCGTGTATGTGGTATCGTTAATAATTGAATTGCTGAAAATCAAAAACATAGTTCCCGCATCAAGCAAAACTGGGTCTTCAGCATACTCCGAAGTAGTAATAGACCCCATAGATTGCCACCATCGTTTCCCTTTGCTGTATTTCATCGTACCGCCTATTTCAGCAGAATAGTAGCGTATTTCATTTGGATTGGTGGTAAAAGTGAGCAGGAAAGACGGATACATATTAGCTTCATCGCCAAGATAACCATTCTCGATTACTTCTAAACCCCTAAAGACAGGTACCGGCGGGACAGTGGTGCAGGCTGTGAGCGTGTCGTGGCCTGTAACGGCAATTTTGTAGGTATATTGCTTGCCGCTTTCTGCAATGGTGTTGCCAATGTATAGATAGGCTCCCTCATCGTATTGCAATGTTTCGGCAAATTCGCCGTCCACAAAAAGCAGCACTTCTGCATCGCGACAAATGGAAGGATGCACCGAATCAAGACATTGCGCCAACGACACTTGCGCCCATACAGGTTCGCCCGCAGTGAGAATGGCGTTAAGCACGGGCTTAGCCTCGAATTCGGGGTGTTCGTAACCGGTAACTTGCTTGCGGCACGAGGCTAAAGCCACGATGGACAAAAGGACAAAGAAGTATTTTTTCACTTTATTCGTTTTTCTGCCATTTCTTGGGTCCGCCGAAGCGGATGTTGATGCCGAATGTGTTTGTGCTCAACTTGCCACGGCCATAATCAATTTCATAGAAAAGGCCAAAATGCCTTGAAAACAAGTTGATGGCAGCCCCAGCTCCAATGGAGTAATAAAGTCCTGTCCCGCGAGTAATGTAGGAAACACCATTAGGGAAAATGGTTCCCGCGCCTAATTTTCCAACCGCATAGAGGTCTATATAATGGAACGACGGCTTGATGACGGCCGGAAACAAGTGTGCCTTTCCCACTGCGCCATAGTTAAGATAAATGGGGTAGTTCAGATGATTGCCGTCGCCAGATGTAAGAATCAATGCGTTGCAAAACACGCCAACTTCCAAATAATCATTATGGCCGTATAGGAATTCGGCTTTAGGGCCAACTAGGAATTTGGCTTTAGGGCCAACATGGTTGTTGGGGTTATATCCCGAAAGGCTGAGATTGAACTGCCCTTTTATGAAAGGTTTGGCACTTGAAGTGTTTTGTGCAAAAACGAGGCTTGTGCTGAACAAGAATAATAGTGTAAAAACTGTTTTTTTCATTTGTTTGAATGTTGAGAGTTTTGGCGGACCGTACTGCGGCCCGCCAAAACAATTTGTCATTATAACGGGAAAGTAAGTTTGGGCGTATCTAATGTACTTGACCAACCTGAGAATGTATTGATTGTAAAACCAGCAGCAACATTTGGATGTTCAAGCATTGTACAGCTAAAAACCGTTGTCGAAAACCCACTACCTGTCCCTTTTTTGTGGTAATCGCATATCCCGTTGAGGGGAACATTCCAACTCGAACTTATGTCGTATGAAGTACTTCTTTTGCATCTATACCAAATACCAGAAACTCTATGGTATGGGACAATAAGTGTTTCGTATGTGAGAAGATAAACATATTGTCCTATACCTTGATCATAGAAGTGTACCCCTGTGGCCTGAGATTTCGTCACATTCCTATTCCCTTCCGAGTAAAGCCAATTGTGGTGCGTAATCCTTTGGGAAATGTACGACTTATACGTATCCGTATCGGATTCTTTCCATTGATTATCGTCGTTGTACGGATAATCTTTCTTTCTTGGTTGCTCAAAACTATGATGTGTATCTTCAGCAAATTCTTTGGAAAGAATCTTTTCTGTGTCAAAATAGGTCAGCCCTTCATGTTGGCGTTGATTGTCATAATGAGTGATTGTGCTCAAGACACTAACATCGTCGGATTTACTCCATATTGTGCCTTCATTAAATGCTTTAGCGCACATATTGCCAACTTGCAGCATTTGTTTCTCGTTAGCCAAGTAGTTATATGGAGTTTCTTCCAAATAACTGCACAAATACTTGTCACCACCTTCTTCTCTGATGTGGAAATAACTTGGGTTTTCTTTCACGAAGTTGATGATATCATCATCTGATTTTATGCCTTTTGCTTCAAGTTCTTCAAGAAGCTCGTAGCATTTTGTCGCATACGATTTGAATCCTTGTTGCCGTTCCCATTCTCGGCGCTCGGTTTCGCCCATGGTGAGAACTTTCTGTTGGGTTTCTGCAAAGTCTTCTGCCGATTTGAAGTGCAACATCCCAGAGCAAACCGCAGATTGTGTTGCATTTGCGGTTTCGGTTGTCTTTTCTTTCTTGCATCCCACTAAGAGGACAAATGCTGCCATAACAATGGTAAATAAGGTAAGTTTTTTTGTCATGATAATGATGTTTAGTTGTTGAATAATAATGTTTAAATGGACTTCCGATTCTATTTGATTTCGCGTTGATAGGATGCCGAAGTCCCATTTAAGGCAGCCTTCTAACGCGGTGCAAAATTACAGGTTTCCATTCAGTCTGACAAGCATTTGACTTGTTTTTTTGTATGTATGTATCAGTCAGTCAGTTGTCTTCAGGGTTGATGAACAGGGTGTCGCAGGCCATGGGGGCAATGGCGGCAAACAAGCCACGACCATTTCCCACATTGCTATAGAGGTTGAGCGGTGCGACAACGCCAAGGAAAAGATTGGTGTAAGCATCGGGCTTTTCAAAGGCGTTTTGGCTTTTCATGTAATGGTAAGCCGATTCCGAGAGGCCGTGCATCCTGACCACTACTTTGCCCATACGTTCCATGACACCACCTGTATGCTGTCCGTCCCATCCGTGGCTACTGAACCAGGCGTTCACCTTCATGGTATAGGTCGTGTCTGTGATGATTTCGTTGCTGAACAGCAGACGGTCAGAGCCTTCGTTAAGTAGCACGGGGTCATCGGTATTGATGGACGCATTCATCGTCCCTGATTCCGTGGAGTGGCCTAAGTAAGCGTGTGTCTCAGCATCATAGTACTCATTGAGGAAGGCTGCATAGATATTGGAGCAGTAATACAAGTTCTGACACGGGTCGGTCTTGAAGGTAATCATGAATGCGGGGCAAGGACGACCTTCGTCATCGACGGTGGCGTTTTCCATGATTTCCATACGAGTTACCACGGGTTTTTCGGGCATTTGCGTTTGGGCAAAGAGGGTGTCGAAGCTGGGAATGACCACCTTGCAGGCATATTCGTGCATAGCTTCGGCAGCGGTTTCACCCATATAAAGGCCATCGCCGCTATGTTGCAGCTTTTCGGCGAACTCGCCGTCCACATAGAGCAGCACCTCGGCGTTGTCGCACGGGGCGGGATGCACCGAATCGAGACGTTGCCCCAGGGTGACTTGCGCCCATACGGGCTGTCCCTCGCTGAGGAAGGCGCACAGCGTGGGCTGCGGCGCGAGTCGAACCACCATTCCAATGATTGCAGGTACTTCGCCCAAATGGGCACCGGCATACAGATAAACAAGAGCAACTCCTTGGACATCAACCTTTCGGGAAACCTAAGTTTCGACCATGACGAAATCACCGAGGAGATCCTTGACCGTGGGACGGCCATCCATTCCATCGACACGTCACGAGGCAACCCACAGACATACTGGATCGATGTCTATTACAAGCACAACTTCAACGGCCCCAACAACTATTTTACGGTTGATGCCAACCTGACACGAGGCCTAAGCAGTTCCACCAACAGCCGCCAATACACCTACCTGCCCGATTCCACCATCTTCAACCGTGATGCCTCACCCTATTCAGCATGGCTCTTCACGACCCGCGCCGACTACTACCGCGAGTGGGACAAGTTCCAAATCCAGACAGGAATCATCTACCGTCACTCGGACTTACAAAATGACTTCAGCTTCGAGAACCTCGTTGACGGCGCATGGCTGCCCGACCCTTTGGTGACCAACGGCTTCAATTATACGGAAAACGACTATGTGGCTTACTTCACCTTCGGCCATCAAGTGACCGACAAGTTCGGCTACACCGTTACGCTCAACGATACTTATATTCAAACCATGGGCATTTCGGAGACGACGGGAACGAAAACGCCGAACAATTTCAATGTTGTCAGGCCTTACCTCTCCCTTCGCTATAGGCCCAACGACGACCATTACTTCAGCATTAACTATGTCAGAAACTACAGAAAGCCCAACTACACCTATATGAATCCTTTCCGCAGCTATGAAAGCCCTGTGTATTATATCGAAGGCAACCCCGACCTCTCCATTGCCACCAACCACAACATGAGCCTCAGTTACCGTTACCGCTACTGGCTGAACTTAGGTGTAGAATATGTCAATGCTACAAACACGGTACTGCGTGTGCCACAGCTCGATACCGACGGCGCCATCATCGGTTACACCTACGGCAATTTCGGCCAAAGCGATGACCTGACATTCTCTGTGAACATGTCGAAGCGCTTTTTCGACAAGCGGTTCAATCTCGGCTTCAATGGCATTTCGGAATACATGCGCTACAACAGCGGCGACACACTGAACTACCGCAATTCGATGTGGCATTTTTCAGGCGATCTCAACTTTTCCTACCTTATCTTCAAAAAGCACAACGTGACCTTCGGAGGCTATGTCTTGTATTCCTCATCCAGGCTTGTGGATTACGGCCAGAGCACAGGTATTCCAAAAACGAGTTTGGACCTTTCGGCCAGTTTCCTGGACAACAATCTGCAAACCACGCTCAGCGTCAATGACGTGTTCAACAACGATGTCGGGAACAGGATATCCAACCTGAACGGGGTCATATCGGTAAGCGACAACCTCAAAGACGCCCGTTACATCCGCTTCACGGTGCGCTATAGATTCAACCCCAAGAAGGTGAAGCAGTTCAACAGGCGCCAAGGCAGCAACGAAGACAGCAACCGTTTGTGATGAAATATCCCTTCACCCGCCAACCCGACGCCATGGACTGTGGCTGGGCGAAACGCAACAAGCCTTTCCTCCAAAACAGCGGATTGGGCAAATGCTTGGGTGTGACAGGAAGCGGCAATCCCCCATCCCCCTTGTGAGGGAAAGCCTGCCGCACGAGGCTGTCAAAATAATCCGCGGCCCGCAGCAATTCCGGACGGGTTGTTTGGGCATAGTCTTTCTTGTACAGCAATTCGGCCAGCAACAGTTGTGCGTAATGGCGGTTGTAGGCGGTAGATACGGTGTGCACACCGTATCTGCAATCTCCGCCAATATTGTCCTGTGAGGCGTTGCGTGCACCGTCTGTACGGCAGGTGTCAAAATAGGGTAACAGGCGTGCCAACGCGCTGCCGGGCCGCTGCCACATCAGGCTGTCGATGGCGGTTAGGTCGGGCTCGGGATGTGGACAAGACACATTGACACGAGAATCCGCCTGTTCCAATTGCCTGTCTGTGTGGCTGTCGTTGCGTGTGGTGCAGGCTGTGAAGAGGGCCATTCCTGCTCAAAACCAGAATGTGCGAAAAGGCCTTCTCATTTCAACTTTTGCATATAGATTCGGCCTGCAAACGGCGTTTTCTTGAAAAAAATCGTTCGATTCGTTGCCTTTCACTAATTTTGCATGAACAAAACCATCGATTCCATGTGTCAGGAAATTGAAAGGAAATTTTTAGTCTGCGGCGATTTCCAAAAGACAGCCTTCAAGTCCATGCGCATCATGCAGGGCTATCTCTCCAGTGTTCCCGAGCGTACCGTCCGCGTGCGCTTGATGGGCGACAAGGCCTTTATCACCATCAAAGGCCCCAGTAACGCCACGGGTGTCGCCCGATTCGAGTGGGAGAGGGAAATCCTTCTCGATGAGGCCCGCCAACTCCTTGAGATTTGCGAGCCCGGCATCATCGACAAGACCCGCTTTTTCGTGGAGAACACCGACGGCAGGCACGTTTGGGAAGTGGATGTGTTTCATGGTGAAAACGAAGGCCTCGTGATGGCCGAGATTGAGCTGGATGACGAAAACGAGTCTTTCAACAAGCCCGATTGGATAGGGAAGGAAGTCACCGGCGACCCGAAATATTTCAACTCCATGTTGATGAGGAATCCATATAGTAAGTGGTAATTTGGGCTGCCTCGCTGAAGGTCGTGCGCCTCATTCCGATAGGTATATAGGTATAAGGCGTTTGTCGCAGGGAAACAGCGGGTTTGAAGGAGCATGTTCTTCTCACTCTGTGATGTCATAGCGACCTGTTCTCTCCTCTGATTATTGCGTTCGTATTTCTGATTTTTTCATGGATGCTTGAAAAAAGTCCGGATAATTTCTATTTTTGTGCATTCCTAATCCGAATAAGCCATGAAAAAGATGTTCCTACTCCTGCTTTTGTTGCCGTTTTCGCTCTTTGCCCAAGTTACCGATGACTTTTCAGACGGCGATTTCAGTCAGAACCCCACTTGGACGGGCTCCACGGATTTGTTCACGGTGAACAGCAATTTCCAACTGCAGCTCAATGCGGAAGGTGCCGGTACGGCATATTTGTCCACTCCCATCACCGAATACGAGTCGATGGAATGGCGGTTTTGGATACGTGAGGCCTTTGCCCCATCGGGAAACAACTTTACGGACGTTTGGCTTTGTGCCGACAATCCCGACCTGACCTTAGTCTCCCAGGGCTATTTTCTTCGTTTCGGCGAAGCGGGCAACCGTGATGCCATTGAGCTGTTTCGCAAGGATGGCACCGAACAGCACAGTCTTTGTCGCGGCACGGAAGGCGCCATCGCCTCCGCGTTTGCGGTCGCCGTCAAGGTAACTTGTGACCGAGAAGGACACTGGGTGTTGCAGACTTGTTACGACAATTCAGGTATTTATCTCATTGAAGCACAGGCTGAAGACGACAATTTGAGCAGAATGGGCCATTTCGGACTGTGTGTTACTTTCACTGCAAGCAATGCCAAGAAGCTGTATTTTGACAACGTTTATGTCGGTCCGCACATTGCCGACCACGATCCGCCCTTGCTCTTGACTTGTGAGGTTCTGGACCTGACACATCTGCAACTGTCATTCAACGAGGCCCTTGACGAGAATACCGCGTTGAATTCCTCCAATTATTCCATTGACCAAGGCTTGGGTCATCCTGTTTCGGTCAGTTTGGGCGACAATTTGGCCACGGTCGTGCTGCAACTGGAGCGTGAAATCAGCAACGGCGTGAATTACACCATAACGGTCAGCGGGGTCAAAGACCTGTGGAACAACACAATGGAGCCAACCACACTGGCTTTTTCCATCTACGAAGCCTCGGAATACGACATCGTCATTAATGAAATCATGGCTGACCCCAATCCCGTGGTGGGCTTGCCCGAATGGGAATATGTGGAACTTTTCAATACCACGGAATTTAGTATCGACCTGAAAGATTGGCGGATGCAAATTGGATCGAATGACAATGCCTTTGGAAGTTTCGTCCTTCCTCCGCATAGCTATGTCATTCTTTGCCATAATGATGCCATGGCCGAGCTGCAACAGTATGGCGCTTGTGTCGGTTTTGGCAGTTTCTCCATAAACAACAGCTCTTCCGTGATGTGCCTTTACAATGATCAAGGTGCTCTCATATCGAGAGCCAATTTTAGCAGTACCTGGTATCACGATGCGAACAAACCCGACGGCCGTTGGTCAGTAGACCAGATAGACCCCTTGAATCCCTGCGCTGGGGCTTCCAATTGGACGGCTTCGGAGGATGCCTCAGGAGGCACACCGGGACGTGTCAATTCGGTGGATGCTGTGAATGACCTGAAGCCCAAGGTGGATCGGGTCAGCATGTTTTCCAACTATATTGTCCAACTTTGGTTTGACCAGCAGATGGATGCAGGAAGTCTTTTGGATTTGAGCCATTTTCTTGTCGAAGAATTGCAAGCCCATCCGCAGCAAATCAACATCAACCCCGCCGATCCGAATTATGTGGAGCTGCTCTTCGAACCTATTTTTGAGGAGGGAATTGTCTATACCTTGCTTATCAATAGCGTAAGCAATTGCGTGGGAACGACCATAGAAGCCGACACGAAAGTGCAATTCGGGATACCGAACGAAATCGCTGAGGGTGAAATACTGATCAATGAGATCCTGTTTGACCCCATTGCTCCAGGCGTGGATTATGTGGAACTCTACAACAACTCTGACAAGACCTTCGACATCAGTACTTTAATGCTTGGTGTCATCAGACAAAGTTTCCCCAACCCGACTGACACTACCTTGAAGGAAATCATTGCCGACAGCAGGTTGCTATTGCCTCGTACTTATGTTTTGCTCTCCACCAACAGTCAGATTGTTGGGCAACAATACGACTGCCCTACTGACAACTTTGTGCAGATGGCTTCTTTCCCGAGCTATGCCAACGCTGGCGGTACGGCGGTTTTGATGGGCAAGGACGGCACCATGATCGATGCGATGGCGTTCTCTGAGAAAATGCACTATCCGTTGCTCAAGGTTACCAAAGGTGTTTCCTTGGAGCGTGTCAGTTTCCAACAGCCTTCCATGAATGCCGACAACTGGCATTCCGCCGCCGAGCGGGTGCTTTTTGGCACACCGGGCTATGAAAACTCGATGGCGCAACATGCGGATGACTCCAATGACGAGATTTCCATCACGCCCGACATTTTCTCGCCCGACGGTGATGGCTTCGACGATGCTTGTTTCATTAATTACCGTTTCGAGGAGGCGGGTTATACGATGAACATTTACATTTTCAATGTGGCGGGACAATTGGTCCGTCATCTGGCCAAAGGCGAGCTGGTGGGGCGGGAGGGCAGCGTGATCTGGAACGGATTGGACGGCAACGGCAACAAGGTTCCCGTGGGCGTCTATGTCGCCGTCACGGAGGTGTTCAATTTCAGTGGGACGGTGAAACAATTCAAGAATGCAGCTGTTGTAGGGACACGATGAAAATACGATAGAAAGGATAGCGATAAGTAGATGAGCAAATGTAGTTTACATATTAAGACATGGGACTACGAGACGCGAGACAACTCGTCCCGAAGTCTCGCGTCTCGTGTCAAATATCATATTGAAGTCTAATTTTGAACAGTTACTAATTTATTGGACATTGTTTCTTGCGAAAAAAATCCCTTATGTGAAATACACTTTTTGTAATCAAAATACACCTGGTGAGTTTTTACCGTTCGGAACTCGCAAAGGAAAAATATTGTAAAAAGGATGCCCCATGAGAAACAAGTTCCCCTTCTTCCCCCAGCACGACGCCATGGACTGCGGCCCGGCCTGCCTGCGCATGGTGGCGCAA
>JBGYWU010000144.1:0-12719 GCA_041842265.1 Candidatus Limimorpha sp.
AAAATGTGTGATTTGTATCAGATTTTTCAAGTAGGATTGCCGTGAAGAAAACAATTTGCGAGATTTATTCCTGTAAACCTTTTGCAATTTCAGAAAAATTATTTATTATTGCCCTCGGATTTGGCGCGCCAAGTCCGTCATATTGAAGCGTAATGCTTGTCTTTTGAATTCAAAACGCAGAAAATTGTCCAACAATTCTGGCCTCGCATGTAGGATAGAGGTAACTTCGGGTCCATTTTGGCTCCAGTCTTGGCCTGCGGCCAAAATCTACAATACAACAATTCACACAATTAATGACTTTATTCGAGACTTTCATTTTTTTCAAATGTACACATTTTTTTCTGTATTTTTGCGGTTCCTATCAAAAACAGCACAAAAACACCTCGTAATATGGACTATAATTTTACCGAAATCGAGAAGAAGTGGCAGCAATATTGGCGCGACAACAAAGTATATAAGGTTGATATTGACCATGACAAGCCGAAATTTTATGTCTTGGACATGTTCCCCTATCCCTCGGGCGCAGGCTTGCATGTGGGCCACCCCTTGGGCTATATTGCCTCCGATATTTATGCGCGTTACAAGCGGCTGAAAGGCTTCAATGTGTTGCATCCTATGGGATACGACGCTTACGGCCTTCCTGCTGAGCAATATGCCATCCAAACCGGAACCCATCCGGCGGTGACGACTGAGAAGAACATCAATCGTTATCGGGAGCAAATGGACAAGATTGGTTTCAGCTTCGACTGGGACCGCGAGGTGTGCACCTGCGACCCCGATTATTATAAATGGACCCAGTGGACATTCCTGAAATTGTTTGAGTCCTATTATTGCAACCAGGCCAAGCAGGCCCGCCCGATTGCCGAACTGAAGGAGGCTTTTGCCGCAACTGGCACCGAAGGTCTTGATGTCGCACAAAGCAAGCCGCTGCAATTCACCGCCTTCGAATGGAATGCGATGAGCGAAATTGAGCAGCAGGAAGTGCTGATGAATTACCGTTTGGCCTATCAAGCCGAGGCTATGGTGAATTGGTGTTCGGGCTTGGGTACGGTGCTGGCCAACGATGAGGTGGCCGACGGTCTTTCCGTGCGTGGTGGCTTCCCCGTTGAGCGCAAGTCGATGAAGCAGTGGTTGCTCCGCATTATGGCCTACGCCGATAGGCTGCTGGATGGCCTTGAAACGGTTGAGTGGAGCGAGTCGGTGAAGGACGTGCAGCGCAACTGGATCGGCAAGTCAAAGGGTGCTTCCGTCTTTTTCGAGGTAGAAAATAAAGATATTAAAATAGAGGTGTTTACAACCCGTGCCGATACCTTGTTTGGAACGACATTCATGGTGTTGGCTCCCGAACATGAGTTGGTTTCGGAGATCACTATCGCCGAGCAGCGTGCCGAAGTGGAGGAGTATATCACACGCACCAAAAACCGCAGTGAACGCGAGCGCATGGCCGAAGTACGAAAAGTGAGTGGCGTATTTACAGGTGCTTATGGTATCAACCCCATCACGGGTGCCAAACTCCCAATTTGGATCGCCGACTATGTGCTGATGGGTTACGGCACCGGTGCCATCATGGCCGTGCCTGCCCATGACAGCCGCGATTTCACCTTTGCCCGTCATTTCAACCTGCCCATCATCCAAGTGGTGAAGAAACCCGGCACCGAGGCCACCGACCCCACGACATGGGAAGAGAGTTTCGACGCCAAGGACGGCGAGCTCATCAACTCAGGCTTCTTGAACGGCTTGTCTGTCAAGAAAGCTATCCTGCGCATGATAGAAGAATTGGAGAAACTCGGCATTGGCACGGGCAAGACCAACTATCGGCTGCGTGACGCCATCTTCAGCCGTCAGCGCTATTGGGGCGAGCCGTTCCCGATTTACTACAAGGACGGTATGCCATACGCCATGGACGAGTCGAAGCTGCCGCTTGAGTTGCCTGCTATTGATGAATACAAGCCTACCGAGACGGGTGAGCCGCCTTTGGCCCGCGCCAAAAACTGGGTTACGGAGGAAGGCTGTCCCATCGAGACCAATACTATGCCTGGCTTTGCCGGTTCATGCGGTTACTATTTTCGCTACGAGGACCCGCTCAACGCAAACGAATACTTCAGCCGTGAAGCCAATGACTATTGGCAGAACGTCGACCTCTATATCGGCGGTGCCGAACACGCCACCGGTCACTTAATTTACAGCCGCTTCTGGTGTAAGTTCCTCTATGACATCGGCTTGTCGTGCAAGGAAGAACCTTTCCAGCGCATGATCAACCAAGGCATGATTCAGGGCCGTTCCAGTTTCGCCTATCGTGTCAATATGGAAAAGATGTGCGAGTATGATGTGTGGAACATCATCAAGGACAATCGCTTGGGCGCGAAGTTCGAGAAGGGTTATAAAGATGGTCACCGCCAGTTCGACTTCTTCTGCCCCGAAAAAGGCATCCTCATCGAAATCAATCGTATGGGCAACTTAGAGAAGGTGGCCGAGCCGTGGCAGGAATACGCTACCGAGAAGGGCTACAAGTTGCTTTTGATACCGATTATCGATGTTGTGAATGACTGTTTGAACGGCACAAAGAAGGTGGAACAAAAAATCATGGACTTGGTCGCAGGCAAGGAAGTCCCTGCTTTCGTCGAAGGCGAGGCCTATGACGGCAGTCCTACGTTCATCTCCAAGAACCGTCCTGGCCGTGAAGTGTTCAGCGACCCGATCCATGTGGATATCAACATGGTACGCAACGACATCCTTGATGTGGAGGCTTTCCGCCAATGGCGCGACGACTTGCACAATGCCCGTTTCATCTACGAGAAAGACAAGGATGGCAACGATATTTTCGTTTGCGGTTCCGAGGTCGAGAAAATGTCGAAATCGAAATACAATGTGCAGAATCCCGATGACCTTGTGGAGAAATATGGAGCTGACACGCTGCGTCTCTACGAAATGTTTCTGGGGCCACTGGAGCAGTCGAAACCTTGGGATACGCAAGGTATCGAAGGCACCTTCCGTTTCGTGCGTAAGTTGTGGAGGCTCTATCACGATGAGATCAACGGGTTCTGCGTGAGCGGCGAACCGGCCTCCGCTCCTGAGTTGAAGAGTTTGCACAAACTCATCAAAAAGGAAGAGGAAGGCATTGAGAGCATCTCGTTCAACACGGTCGTATCGGCCTTCATGATTTGCGTCAACGAACTCTCCGATTTGAAGTGCAACAAACGAGAAATCCTTGAGCCATTGTGTGTTATGGTTTCGCCTTACGCACCGCATATCGCTGAAGAATTGTGGCATCTGTTAGGTCACGACACTTCGGTGGTCGATGCTGTGTTCCCCGTCTACGACGAAAGCAAGACCGTGGAGAACAGTTTCAATTATCCCATCAGCTTCAACGGCAGGATGCGCTTCAATATGGAGTTGCCCGTCACGATGAATGCCGATGAGGTACAGGCTGCCGTGCTCGCCGCACCCGAGTCCGCCAAATGGATTGAGGGCAAGCAAGTGCGCAAGGTGATTTATGTGCCGAAGAAAATTGTGAATATTGTAATTGGGTAATAAATTCTGATTATCTGCTGCTAAGTCGGTATTTTTTGGACTTAACAGCAGATAATCTGCAAAAAAATACTCAATATAACTGCTGTTAAGCCATTTTTTGAAGAATTTAACCTTGGGATAGATGACAGAGAAGTCGTGCTTTTGGAGCAATATAGGCCGCATGTTGTATTCTCCGTGCGAGAAGCCGTTGTGATTGAGGACGATAACAAAGTGTGGCGAGACGTATGGCCCACCATACGCTGGCGGTTGGTTTACCTCATCCACAACCACCATCCCTCGGCGTTCTGTCTCTTCGTTCACGGCCTTCATGGGATGGGAGTTAGTGGAGGCTCCAACGTCACCCTCACCGAATACATTGGCTCCGGCCCCGGTCCAGGTCCTGGAAAATGAGATTCTATTATTCGGATTGCTTCAATAAAATACCCCGAAATGGGTAAAAAGTGCTTTTGCGGATGAATAAGCGCTATGCCGATTGCTCTCGAAACGCGGTCGGCGACATTCTCGTCTCGCGCTTGAAGTAGCGGCTGAAGGTGCTCTGGTCGTTGAAGCCCAACCGATAGGCGACATCCTGAATGGTAAGGCTGGGCTGGAAATATAACAGTTCCTTTGCTTTGAGAATCACATAGGAATGTATCCAATAGGCGGCATTGTGGCCTGTCTCTTTCTTGACGACCATGCTGAAATGCTTGGGAGTCAGGCAGGCTTGTTTTGCGTAAAAAGTTACGTCGCGCTGCTCGCAGTAGTACTTGGCAACATCAGCCAGAAACTGCGTACTGACTCGATTCTGTGCATTTTCGTCGCTCATCTTCTTTTGCCGGTAATAGCCCAATAAACGCAAGAAATAATCCAATTGGCGTATCATCATGGCGCGTTTTCCGGGTAGGTCGAGATGTTGGATTTCAGACATTACGTCCACTATTTTCATTAATATCCGGTATTCATGTGTCTCCAATTCCACACCGGGATGAGACTCGTAGCGATAGCGGAACTGTGAGATGATTTGCAGCAAAGGGTCGTTTATCATCGAAGCATCCACCACTATCAGGGTAGCGAGGAAACCGTCGGTGCAGTCGATGCAGCGGATTTCGTGGTCGGGAAAGATGACTGCAAAAACCCGTGGGGACGAAACATCCTCACGGCCTTCGTATATTAGTTTCATTCGGCCTTTGTGCCCGATGCAAATCACATAGTTGGGCGAAATGAAAGGCTTGTCGCCAGTCGGTAGGCCGTTGACTCCATTAAGGACAACGATACCTTCTTCCCTGATTTTATCGGCGTTCAAAAGTATGGGATGCTTTGTATTCATAATGCAAAAATACCGATTTTTCGATGTAATGGACAATTGTAAGACTAAAATCTTTGTAAATTCCTATGTTTGCAGTGGTTAAATAAAGATCAAAGTCTATGAACAAAAAAATGCTTTTTTTTTTGCGGATGCCCGAGGGTGAAGAAAAACAGGCACAAGAACGGTGTCCAGATATACAAATATTGGCGATGTGGGCGGCAGTTTCTCGGCGGCGATCATGTGAGCGACGAAGAGCTGTGGGACGAATATGTGCGCATCGGCAGACTTATTCGCAGCTGGCGGAGAAATACGGCTGGCTCGGCCAGGACTGGGCAGCGGAGGATTGACCGATACAGGACGGTGGCAGTCGTGTACAGCCCGCGCCGAGTGGTGGTGGCCATGGACACGACCTACTGGGGGCGCAATTTCGGCGTGATGCCGTTCAAGGACATGCTGACGGGTAAGGATCTGATGTGGTACTTCGTGAAGACTGAGACTGTGGCCTTGCATGTGAAGGGGGATAAACGCCCCTCTGTCGATGGGTTATGAGATTGCGGGCATTGTGTGCGATGGCAGGCGGGGACTGCTAAGGGCGTTCGGCGACATACCCGTCCAGACACGGCGGTCCCATCAACAGAAGACCGTGAGGAAGTACCTGACCTCCAAGCCTAAAACAGATGCGGCACGGAAACTCAAGAGGCTGTCGGACACGCTCGCCAAGACAGACAAGGAATCCTTTGTGGGAGCTTTCGAAGAATGGCACGAGAGGTGGCGGGGATACCCTCCATACCGCCGACAAGCGGATGAAAAACATTCAGCCTTACAAATGTCCATTAGACCGATTTTTCAACGGATTTCAACAAAAATCCGACTTTTTGCCATAAACTCCAGACTAATCGGAATGCGGAACGGTGTGTAAACGCCTACTTTTGCGCATTAAACTATTTACAAACAGCAAACTTTATACATTATGGAAAAGCGTTTCATTTTTCTTATTGTTCTGGCAATGGCTTTCATTTTCAGCGCATTGGCACAAGACCCGGGCGGTGGTAGCACCGACACTATCCCTGACGGCGCGGCATACTTCCTCGATGACGGTTCCACTGTCACCCTGACGGGCGAAAATCTCAGCACAGCTGAATCCGACTACAATGTGGTGCAGGTGACTAACGGTAACCTCACACTCAACAACTGTACCATCAACAAGACGGGCGACACCAACAGCAACGATGGTGATGCCACCAGTTTCTACGGCATCAATTCAGCGGTCTATGCCAAGGCATTGAACACCACCTCTGTCATCACCATAAACGGCGGCACCATCACCACCAATGCGAAAGGCTCCAACGCCGTCTTCGCTTGGCGAGGCGCCACCATCTATGTCAACGATGTGACCATCCACAACTACGAGCGCGTCTCACGAGGCCTGCATTGCACCTACGAAGGTGTGATTGTCGCTACCAACGTTGACATCACTACCGAATCTGAGACCAGCAGCACCATCGCCACCGATCGCGGCGGAGGCACCGTCATTGTGACGGGCGGCACAGCCACTGCCAAAGGCAACCGCTCCGCCGTACTTTATTCCACCGGTACTATCACGGCCAACGACCTGACCGGCGTTTCCGAATTGGGCGAGATTGCCGACGTAGAAGGCGACAACGGCGTGATTATCAACAACTGCACGATGACCAGCGGCAGCAGCGAACGCGGCCTGATGATGCTCCAAAGCGGCTCTGGTGATGCACAAGGCGAGAACGCCTACATCACCGTCACTTCTTCGACACTCAACACCACCGATGCCAACGCACCGCTTTGCGAAGTGCCTACCAAGAATGTCGGTACGCTGACGCTTATCGATGTCACCCTCAGCGTGGCCAGCGGCAAACTGCTGTATGTCGATTACAACACACAGTGGACCACCAAGAACGGTACAGGCAACATCCTTATGTACACCACGCAAGACACATGGACTTACGAAGGCTCTGTGGATGCCGACAGTTACAGCACGGCCAACGCCACCGTGGGCACCAATGTCATTTGGAAGGGGAACATGGACAACGGCAATGATGCTATGTCATCTTCTGTGACCGTCAATGAAAACGGCGTTTGGATTTTGACCGCAGATTCTTACGTGGATGAACTGGTCAATAATGGCATTATTTATAAAGGTATCTACACTTTGAGTTACGGGAGTTTGACTGGGAACGGCACTATTTCCAATGAAAGCTCTGTAAATGAAAGCGCTGCGGAAATAAGCGAATGCGACGGACAGATTTATTCCATCGACGGCAGAAGCCTCGGCACGACTTTGTCCGACAATTTCCGTGGCGTTTACATCCAGAATGGAAAAAAGCATGTGAAGATAGAGTGACTTTCCGCAATCGTATTCCCCTGTTTGGTTTTTTCAAACAAGGAAAAACAAACAACAGTTTACGATGCGTAAATAGCCCTGCCTAGGACAGTTTCATTTGTATTGTATTTTCTATTATTTTGAAAGATAGTCCTGCCGCGAGGCACGGCTATTTTACTTTTTCCTCATCTCAAATACCACCGCGTGCGGCATTTCAGTCAAATATTCGTTGGGGATTTCGATTCTATAGAACGGATTGTAGGAATCAAGGCATTTTGAACCTGTGTCAAGGCTCAAATTGGCGGTTTTGTCGCTTCCTAGAATCCTGATTTCTCCCGTTTGCAATTCGTGCATCCCTTTGGAATCGAACCAATACAAATTCGGCACAGGGATCTCCTGCTCGTCTAAGAGGAAAATGCCGTAGACTTTGTTATCTTTTTGCGTAAAGCGGAACTTGCCATAGCAGAACGAATAAACCGGTCGTGTCCCGTAGATGGCCTCGCCATTTGCTTTCATCCACCGGCCGATTCCCTTCATGCGGAGCAGCACCGTGTCGGGCAGGTTGCCATCGGCATCGGGGCCGACGTTGAGAGGGAAATTGCCACCCTTGGCGGCGATGTCGCACAAGAGGTGGATGAGTTTGTTGGTGCTTTTGTACTTGTCGTTGGCCACATACGACCATGAGTCACCCATCGACATGCAGGTTTTTCAAGGGTAGGGCAGGAGCGTGTTGGGTACCTGCTGTTCGGAGTTCTGGTAGCTCTCGTGTTTTCCGCACACGGAGCGGTCAACGATGATGAGGTCGGGGTTGGCTTTGGGGGTCTTGGTCGGACCGGGCGAGGGCTGATATGAGGCCAAAGCCGAACAATAGCGTGAGGAACAATGTTTTTTTCTGCATGGAAAAGGTGTTTTAAGGTGTCAAAGAATACGAAAAAACCGCAACCCGCAGATGGTTCCTGCAAGCTGTGGTTGTGTGTTATGTGATGAAGGAGATTATTCCTGTTCCATCATAGTTCTGACTTCCTTAGCCTTTATGGTGTAGATGTTGCCCTGCGCATCGCAGAAGCAGAATGTGCCGTTGTGGCGGCAGCGCATGGTAAGCAGGCGTTGCATGGAGAGGTCGAGGCCGCTCATCAGTTTCTTGGTGAAAGGTGACACTTCATTCTTCTTGGCATTCACTGTTACTGTTGTCATATTGTCTGATTTTTTTGAATTTGTCTTCGTTGTAGAACTTAATTGCTTTGATGTTGCCTTCGGCAATCACTTCGGAGGGCATGATGCTGTTGTCGATGAACAGGAAATAGTCAACGACGGGGCAGTAGAGACGGAAAAGGTTTTTGATGCCCGCTTTGTAACGCCTGCGGATGATACTGTCGTCCACATGATGGCCGCCGTGCTTCACGCGCTCCGCCACGCGCTTGATGGCCAAGTCGGGGCTTTGCAGCCAGAAGTAAATCAAGCTGGCTTTGTATCCTTCTTGACGGGCTTTGTGGATAAGTGCGTGATAGGATTTGGCAGCCAAGGTGGTCTCGATGGCAAAGTCTTCTTTGTCAGCGATGAGTTTCTTGATGCGCGACAACATCAGGCGGCCTGCGGCGACCTTGGCACCGTCGGGGTTGAGCGGCGACAGACCCTTGGCGATTTCATCGCAGTTGACGAACTCCTTGCATTGCAGCGTCTCGGGCAACACAGTCAGGGATGCAGTGGTCTTCCCGGCTCCGTTACAACCTGATATGATATATAAGTTCGGCATCAAATAAAATGTTTTGCTCGTTTCTGTTATGGCATATTTCGTATCATAACACGCTGCAAAGATACAATAATTGTGAACACGTCAACACTTTTCCACACTTTTCCACGATATTTTTTTGAACAATGCTTGTTAAGTCGATGAAAATCAATAACGATGAAGAAAAAAAGATTTTCTATGGCTGTGCCACCGCCTTAATGGCGGAAATTTTGTATTTTTACCGCCTCATTCTGATATAATGAAGAGATTCATCGGCATAACATCGGTACTACTGCTGCTCGCATCGGCTGCTTGTCGGAGAGAGGTGGAATATCCCATCGAGCCACGTATAGCGTACACGGATTTTACCTATCTTATTAATGCGGACAGCACTTTCAGCGGTGAGGGAGTCATCTCCTTCTCCTATACCGATGGCGATGGCGACCTTGGCCTAGACGATAGTGACACCTTGCCGCCTTTTGGTTACAACGACACACATTATTATAATATGTTGGTTGACTACCTGAAATGTGTCAACGGCGAGTTCGTGAAAGCGCCGTTGTTGAGTTGGAACGTCCAAACACAGGGCTACGACACCCTTACCTTCCATGCCCGCTTCAAGCGCCTTCGCGATTCCGACGAGCCTAAAGCCATCTCGGGCACGATGGACTACAAACTGACCGTTCAGAATCCTTTCTCACCCAGTGATACGGTGAAGTTCGAAATCCGCATTCTTGATCGCGCTTTGCATGAAAGCAATGTGATCCAAACGGAAGCGATTGTTACGAACCCGATAATTAATAACACAAAATCAAAAGGCTTGTGGCCAACGGATCAGGCAACCGTGACACTGCCATAGCCCATAAGTCACAAAAAAAAAACTCGTATGAAAAAGCTATTTATCATCCTGATCATCTTGCCCTTCTTCTCAACGGTGAATGCCCAAACGCCGGGCGAGGGCATAAATGTGACGCACTATGAAATCCATCTCAACGAGCTGAACTTCAACGAACGCACCCTGCAAGGCGAGACCTTCGTGGAGTTTACTGCAACAGCCGATGTGCAACAAATCGTTCTCGAACTGAAAGCCTTGGATGTGAGCTCAGTAACGGCCACGGGAGCCACGGTCGCCAACTATGAGCAAAGCGGCGACTTCCTGACTGTCAACCTTGCTCAGCCATTGGCCGCAGGTGGTTCGGCCACCTTCGGCATCGTTTACGGCGGCGCGACCTTTGGCGAGGCTTGGGGTGGTGTTGAATGGTGGGGCAGCAACTATGTCTACAACCTTGGCGTGGGTTTCGTCAGCCAGCCCCACAACCTTGGCAAGACATGGTTCCCTTGTGTGGACAACTTTTCCGACAAGGCCTCCTATGATGTCTATGTTACTACGACCAACGACAAGAAAGCCATTTGCGGCGGCAACCATGTGGAGACCACCGACAACGGCGACGGCACCTCCACTTGGCATTGGAACACGCCCCAAGAGATTGCCACCTACCATATTTCTTTTGCCGTGGGTGATTTTGTGCTTTGGGAAGACACATACCATGGATTGGAACGCGACATCCCGATTGAGGTTTACACCACGCCGGCTTTGAGCAACAAGGTGGAAGCGACTTTTGTCCATATCAAGGAAATCGTCTCTTTCTTTGAGGAACACCTTGGCCCCTATCCTTTCAACCGTATCGGTTATGTCAGTACAAGCAAGGGCTCCATGGAACATACCGACAATATAGCCTTGGCCACCGATGCCATCAGTGGCAATACCAGTCATGAGGAATATCTGGCTCATGAGCTTTCGCACATGTGGTCGGGCAACATGCTGACTTGCGCCGAGGCGGGCGATATGTGGATCAACGAGGGTTTTGCGCAGTTTTGGGGCACGTTCTATCGCCAAGGCATCTATGGTGAAACGGATTATAGAAACGCCATGGCGAACTTGGTCGAACAAACTGTTGACTGGTGCAATATTCCGAGCAATTGGATGCCCCTCAACAACATACCTTTGAGCATGACCTATGACAGCGAAGCCGTTTATAAGCGTGGCGCGGTTATCGTCAGCACGATGATGAGCTATATGGGCCGCGAGAATTTCCTTGCCGCCATGCGTGCGTGTTTCCAGCAATATGCCTACCAAACTGCCACCTCAGAGGAATTGTGTGAGGCCCTCACCCAGCACTCGGGCATCGACATGCACGGTTTCTTCGACTCCTATGTCTATTCAAGCGGTATGCCTCACCTCTATGCTGTTGTCAAATCGATTGAACAGTTTGGCAGCCAGTATGAGGTAAGGGTTGAGCTCAGGTATCAACATATCGGCGACACCCATATCGGCCAAGGCAATGCCTGCGAGCTTACTTTCATCGGTCCGGAGTTCCAGCTGGTCACCGAAAGAGTAGATTGGGACGGTTTGCATACTGATCACACCTTCACCCTTGACTTCGAACCCTTTGGCATGGTCAGCGATTATTTCAACGGTTGGTTGGACGGCAAGCAACAGAAGAGCTTCATGCTGAAGTCTTTGTCGCAAAAGACCTATGCCAAATTCAGTTTTGAGGCAACCTCTCTCCCCGATTCGGTGTTTGTCGCAGTTGAGGAGCATTTGGTCGGCCCTTATGACGACCCGTTGTTACCTTGCCTGAACCTTTCCACCAAGCATTTCTGGACCATCAACCGTTACGATTTCGGGAATGCCGAAGTGAAGGGTATGTTCGACTATTCCAAGAATTTTGACGGCGACATCATACAATCGGAAAACGATTCTGCCACCTTGCTTTACCGCAAGGACGCCTCTGAGGCTTGGCACGAAATCGCCTACACACGCTATCCAGGTTCTTCTTGGAAGATAGGCCGCTTTGTAATTGACGATTTTGCTCCGGGCGAATATGCCATTGCCGCCTGGGACAAGGAAGCCCTCCGCATCGAGGAATATGCTGCGCCTGAAAGCGGCATGCAACTGTTCCCCAATCCCTCCAAAGGACAAGTTCTATTGTATTGGAACGAAATTTGCGATGGTGCCATTTCTGTCATTGCCCTCAACGGTAATGAAGTGAAAAACGTCACATTCACGCAAACCGACCATATTGGGTTGTCGACCCTGGGTTTGGCCGAAGGTTGCTATACGGCGATGCGTCTCAACAAGGAGGGTGTGGTATTGGAAACCAAGAAATTAATCGTAAAATAGAAAAAATAATGAAACATATAAAAATATTGTTTGTTTTGCTCCTGTTGGGCTTTGTATTCGCCTCCTGCGAAAAGGAGCAAAAGAATGAATGGAACAAGCATTACGGCTACACCAAGGGGGAAATCGTTGGGCCGTATTCCTATTCCAATGTTGCCAATGCTTTTGACGGCTTGAATAATAACATCTATTGCCATATCTGCGAGGATGCGATAATCTGCATTTTCGCTGATTCAGGAGACAAGATTCGGTTCGACTTTAAAAGCGCCAAAGCTGAATTGAACGTGAGCCTTACAGGCCCGATCGTCTTGAACGAAAACGATTTTTTGATCAATTATGCGGATGGCCTGTTTCATCTCACGGCTTATGTCTATACCAATGCGGCGGGACAAATCAGATTACACGGCTTTGTCAGGAGAGATGCCGGCGACAGAGATACGTATTATTTTGATGTCATTAAAAACTAAATACTTACAAAATGAATAAAGCATTATTTACTTTGGCCATTCTTGTGATGGCGTTTGGAAATGTGAGCTTTGCCCAAAGCAAAGCCAATCTGGAATCGAAAGCGACGGCTACCGTGCTCCAGCATTATGGCGTTCGCGACGCAACCACGATGGTGCCTCAAACCGCCACATGG
>JBGYWU010000145.1:0-6391 GCA_041842265.1 Candidatus Limimorpha sp.
GTTCTGGAGAATCGTGTGTTTGGCTTTGCTCTCGTATCCCCCGAATACAAAATGGACTGACCAAAAAATATGGCCAGCCCATTTTTCTTTATGAGAAGGAGGCGCTTATTTCTGGTAATACGCCGAATAAACCGTCTCCAGGATGTCATGGAACTGCTCCATGGTACCGTCGGCCTCTCTTTTGGCCCATAAATAGGGGAACATCTCACCCCGTGTTGGAATAGACGCAGCTCCCGTCTTCGAGGTTATTCAAGTCATTCAAGAAGGAATTGGCGAAGGTCTCATGAGCGTGTCCTTTGCTTTGCATAATGTCGTCAAGCACAGCCTTTTTGTTTTCGCATACATCCGCGTTGTTGAGCCTGTCATAGAGCCCCTTCATGATGAGCGTCTGACGCTTGAGATATTTGTCAACCAGGGGGTTCTGTGTTTTTCACGAACTGTTTGTCGGCAACCACTTTCTTGGCTAATTGCTTGAGATAGCTGACGGCCTCTGGATTGTAGTGTCCGAAGACGTTGGAATTTTTCAAATCCCAACGATTGTAAGAGTGAGGGCCAGAAACATATAGGTCGCAAGGCAACATTCGGTTGGGGGTTTTCAAAGAGATGAGAGAGAAGAGGTGTCCGCCGGTTGTGCGAATGCCACATTTGGGCCAATAGTCATACTTGTCAGTAAGAGTGTGACAGGTCTTGTCGAGGTTCATGACTGCGTTCTTGAAGCGTTGGACATTGCCGTTATCGTTTCCGACAATGAATGCGCCGAAAACAGCTATAAGGATGATGGCCGAAAATGTGATGACCGTATTACGAATGGATGGGTTGGTTGGTTTTGACATGGTCAGTAATGTTTGAAAGAAGAAACAAAAGCACAGCTTTTTTGGCAAATTAGCGTATGTGGAATTGCACTTTTTTTCCCTGCCAAGTGCCGCGTTCTTCCATCCTTTTCTCGATCTTTACCATCACCTCGTCATACCGCAACTTCATCCATGGTTCCGAGACGAGGAAACGCGGCGGCACCTCGCCCGCAAAACGCTCAATGACGATGTCGGGGTTAAGGCGTTCGGCAAAGTCGATGACGAAATCGATGTATTCCTCCAAATCAAAGAGATGGAAGGCTTCGGGATGTTGCAGATACTCCTCTGCCATCTTCGTGCCTTTGAAGATCTGCAGTTGGTGGAACTTTACCGTTGTCAAAGGTAGTCTTGAAATGATGTCGGCGGCGGCGAGCATCATTTCTTTGCTCTCGCTAGGCAAGCCGAAGATGAAATGCGCCCCACAAGGGATGCCGTAATCAGCGGTCATGCGGATGGCCTTCTCCGCTGTGGCGAAATCATGCCCTCGGTTGACACGTTTCAAGGTTTCATCATAGACACTCTCCACACCGTATTCCAGCATGACATAATGTGTTTGCCGAATCTCGCTGAAATAAAGTAGAATGCTTTTGTCAATCAAGTCGGGTCGCGTGCCGATGACGATGCCAACGATTTCAGGAATTTCCAAAGCTTGATGATAAATGCCTTTCAGTTCCTCCAGCGGCTTGTAAGTATTTGAAAAAGGCTGAAAATAAGCGAGGTATTTATTTGCCCTGCGGTAACGCTTTCTGTGGAACGCGATACCTTCCTCGATTTGTTGGAGGATGGACTTTTCGGGGCGGCAATACGATGGGTTGAATGCCTCGTTGCTGCAGAAGGTACAGCCTCCCGTGCTGATTTTACCATCACGATTAGGACAGCTGAAGCCCGCGTCGATGCTGATTTTCTGGACACGGCAACCGAATTGTTGTGTGAAGAACCGGTTGTAACTGTTAAAGCGGCGGCTGCCGCCCCAAGGATAGGTCATTTGGGATTGGAATGGTTGGGGTTGTTCAGGAATTCTTCATCTGTAAGGGTGTTGAGGAAAGCCTCAAGCTGTGCTTTTTTCTTTGCCGTGAGCCGCACCCCGCCGTCCATCACATGATGCATCAGCGGGTTGATGTTTTCCGAATTTTTCACGCCCTCGCTGTAAAAATCGATGACCTCGCCCAAGGTAGTGAAACGCCCGTCGTGCATGTAGGGACTCGAAACGGCGATGTTGCGTAGGGTGGGGGCTTTATAAGCGCCTCTGTCCCAATGGCTTCCTGTGATGGCAGCGCGGTCCTCGGGGTCGCTGAACTCGTCGTCAAGACCGTTGTTGTAGAACAAGTTGGTGGTCATCAAAGCCAGACCGCCGCCGCCGTGGCAGTGGAAGCAGTCGGCCCCGTCTTCGGTGCAAAACAGTTCGTAACCCGCTAGTTCGTCTTCTGTGAGCTCTTCTTCACCAAGCAGGTAACGGTCAAATTTGCTGTCGGCGGAGACCATGCTTCTTACAAATTGCGCAATGGCACGCTCTACATTGACAAAGGTAATCTCTCGGCTACCGAAGGCCTTCTCAAACAGTTCGGGATAGTCGTCGGTTCTTTGTAGGTACTTGACCACTTGGTTGGTGTCCGCGTTGATTTCCACGGGACTCGTGACCGCCGCCAATACCATGTCCTCCAAGGTGGCTACACCACCGTTCCATCCCAAGCCAGTGCGGTTCCATGCCAAATTGACCAAGGGCAGCATGGCATGGTGGGTGTTGGTCGGCGCCCCAAATTCAAAGTTGTTCTCCTGATGGTGGCACGAGGCGCAGCAGGTGATGCCCTCCTCAGAGCTTCTCCCTGAAAGGCGCGGGTCGTAGAACAGTTTCCTTCCCAAGGCAACGCCCTCTTCCGTCATGGGGTTGTCGGCGGGTATGTTGTTCTTCGTAGGGAAATAGTAAGGCTGTGGCAATGTGTAGGACGTTGGTGTATGATGGTTTTTCTCCGGCTTGCATGAAACGAAAGCCAGTGATAAAACTCCAATGACCGTTATGAGCTTAATTCTCTGCTTCATTTACATCATGAAATCTTGAAATTTCAAATTCCGGAATCTCTCCGCGACATTTTCCCAAGCCCAGAAATGTGGCTCTGGAGCGGCCATTTGCATTACATTTCTGAGTTTTACTGCCAGTGTGTTTTCTTTTTTCAAAGTTGTAATGCTTTTGTTTTCGGCTGGTTTCCCAATTCTAAAGACATCTTTTCCGTTGCCGCTGAGGAGACGTTGTGCGGTTTGGTTCTGCATGATGGCGCTGCCAAATTTGTTGAAGTCATAGAGGTTGGGGTTACGGAACCAATTGTCAATCACCATCGTCAAGTCGAGTTGATTCTTTGCGTTTTCCAAAACATCGAAGTCGATGGGCAATTCAACGGTGAAATAGTTTTGGTAAAATTGGCTGCAGTCATCGTTTTGCCCGATGCCGAGATGCACGGCCAAGGGCTTGAGCTGATTGTCGGAACCGACATATTTCCCGTTCAGTTTCATGTAGTGGTAACCACCTCCCAAGTTTTCGGGCCAGAACATATTGCTCTCAGGAGGATCGCTGAAGATGCCGGTTTGGTTGTCGGTTTCATCGAGGCCGAAAGTGAAACGCAACGAGGTGTAGTGCCCGTCAGGAATGCTCTTTCCACGCAGCGTTTGGCTTTCGGGGATGTCGGTGTCGATGTAGAAGATGTGCTCGGTCAGCTCGGCGATGGAGTCTAGGGCTTCACGTTGCCTTACCGTGTGCCATTCGCCATCTTGGTCAAGGAGTTGGATGTCAGACAAAAACCACTGTATCTCGGTGACGAGGAATTGGTTCCCCGCCTCGTTGACATAGCATAAGGTATCCGTAACCAGCGGATTATCGTTGATCTCATAGCCGATGTTAAGGTCGATTTCGGCTTTTTCCTTCGGTTTTGTGCAGGCTACTGCCAACAAGGCGAGCAGGACAACAAGAGGTCTTGGCTTCATGATGCATTGAATTTCGGCTGCAAGTATACAAAAATTCTGCCAAAAATGTGTAATTTTGCCGCACAAACGTAATACTATGGCAGAAATCAAGATTGGCGACAAAGTGAACTTCCTTAGCTCCGTTGGAGGTGGAAAGGTCACTAAGATTATCGACTCTCGCATGGTGATGGTTGAGGTGGAAGACGGTTTCGAAATCCCGACTTTGGTTACGGATTTGGTGCTTGACTACCGCTCGCAACCCGTCCAAACCAAGCAACAGCAGATGGTTGACAAGGTGCAGAAAGAAGTTCAGGGTCAGCAACTTCTGGCTCAAGAACAAGCTGAGGCTGCCCGAAAAGGCGGCTTGCGCCGCTTCGCGAAAGAAGCGGAGAAGGAAGGCGTCTACATGGCCTTTGTGCCGCATGAACAGCAGTGGCTTCTGACGGGGCCGATTGATGTGGTACTGGTCAACCACACGCCTTACGAAATGCTCTACACTTTCACCATCAAGGAGGAAGATCAATTCGCCAATGTGGATTATGGGCAAGTTGACAAATACGGGAAAATCGTGATTGAGACTATCTCGCGCGGCGATTTGGAATACTGGCTCAATGGTGTGGTGCAGGCTGTTCTGACCACAGAAACTTCTGATTGTGTGCTACTTCCTTTGAATGCACCTTTCTCTTTGCGCGTGGGACGCTTCATGAAAGAGGGGAGTTATCTGCTCTCGGGCGTGCTTGGCGAGAAGTCGGTGATGATTTGCCTTTCCGAACTCATCACCCTGAAGCATGGAGATGGCGATTTTACGAAGATTATGAAGGAAGGCGTTGGCTCACAGGCCCCAGCCAAGACTTTAGTAAAAAAGGAAGCACCTATAGATAAACACAGAACAGCGCCCGGTGAGGCCGTTGTTGATTTGCACATCGGCGAACTGATTGACAATATTCAGGGACTTTCGAGCCACGATATGTTTAAGATACAAACAGACTACTTCAAGAAGATGCTTGACAGTGCCATTGCCGCCGAATACAATAAGGTAACTTTCATCCACGGTGTGGGCAATGGTGTGCTGAAAAATGCCATCATCGAGGCTCTCAAGAACTACAAGAACACAGAAAACCGCATGGCCAGTATCTCCAAGTTCGGCGTAGGGGCTATTGATGTGATGATCACGGAGAAAGCCAACTAGATTGGTTATTATTGAAACAGGATGCGGATCGGATCCGAGCCGCATCTTCCCATGCTATCATCATAAATTTGGGATAGAAAAATGTTGGATGATGGATAGTCTTGTGAGTGAGCCCGCTGGGAATCGAACCCAGAGCGAAGGAACCGGAATCCTTTATTTTATCCATTAAACTACGGGCCCCTTTCGAAGATTTGTCTCCGTTTGTAGACAGCTGCAAAAATACTAAGAATTTGATTACGGGAGCTCATGCAATGTAAAATTTCGTACCTTTGCCGCTTCAAATCTGGATGAAATTTTGTTTAAAAAGTTGATTTATAAATATTTGAGGTATGAAAAATGAGAAATTGAAGCAGCAGATTTTGGCTTATGCCTATTTGGTAGTGGGCTCTGCTCTTTTCGCTATCGGCGATGTGATGTTCGTGAATCCCTACCACCTGGCTCCTGGTGGTGTCTATGGTTTGGCCAACGTGTTCAATGCCCTGTGGGGATGGAAGATTTCCTTGTCCGGTTTGTTCATGGATATTCCGCTGCTCATCGTTGGCACAATCATATTGGGTCCAAGATTCGGCGTCAAGACCATCATTTCGGTCATTTTGATACCCGTATTCACTTATATCATTGAAAGCACTTGGGGCTATGCTCCCCTCATTCATGACGGGGCCTTCATGGACGCCGAGTTGCCGTCTTCCCTTTATTTCATGGAAGGTGAAGTACAACGCTTCTTCATGCCCGACTTTTTCCTGAACACCGTGGTTTCGGGGCTCATCTACGGCTTGGCCATCGGTGTTATCTTCCGCTCTGGAGCCACTTCGGGCGGTTCCGACATCATTTCCATGATTGTTCACAAATACACTAAAATCAGTCTTGGTACTTTGGTGCTTATCGTCGATAGCATCATCTCGCTTACCACGCTGATCGCTTTTGATGATATTCGTCTACCCATCTATTCCATTATCTTGATTTTCATTGAGAGCAAGATTATCGACCTCGTGGTGGAAGGCGTGAAGAGCTACAAGACGGCCTTCATCGTCACGGATAAGATCGATGAGGTGCGCGACTTCATCATCAAGAACCTTGGCCGCAGCGGTACATGTTTTGCCGGCAGTGGCCTATACCAAGGTGCCGAGCGCAAGATGATTTACGTCACACTCAACCGTAGCGATTTGGTGAAATTGAAGGCCAATCTCCGTTTCCTCGATCCGAACGCTTTCGTCAACGTGATTGAGAGCTCAGAGATTATGGGCAATGGTTTCAAGGCTTTGCCGACAGAGTAAAATTGCTGAAATTCAGAATACTATGAAAAAGGAAGACCGTTTGGTTCTCCTTTTTTGGTTCCCTGATGTTATGAATTTATAACATCGGATTTTGTCAGGTCATTATTTTTCAGCATCTAATGGAA
>JBGYWU010000146.1:0-5527 GCA_041842265.1 Candidatus Limimorpha sp.
CTCCTTTTGATAGTTGCGTCCCAACTCCGTGTCGAAAAAGTTGAAATTGATCGAATTAGGGTTGGTGTTGGGCGAAAACTTCACCACCTCATCCTTAATGTAGCCGATGACCTGAGGAATATCGGCATGTTCGGCGGTACGCACATACAACTGGTCGAGGTTTTTCCACGATTTTGGACCAAAGACATAAAAGGCGAAAGGCATGTTTTGGTATTGCAAGGGTCTGTAATTGAAATCCTTACAAAAACCTGCTATCCTTGTATTGCCGTTATGTCCCTCCAACTTGTCCTCAAGACTTAGCCCGAACTCTTGCTTGGCAATCCTGTTGAAGATAAAGACTCCAGACGTATCCATTTCGTCGGCTTTGGAAAAATCAGACCCTTCTTCTATCTCTATTCCCATGAAATCCAAGAAGTTGTACGATACCGGATAACATTGGAAATTAATATTCTCTCCTTTATAATGTCTTCCCCAGCCCATACGTCCCGGCGCTACCAAAGGGCCGTTGGCGTATGTTACATCGACAATCTGTGGATTCTTCTTCAATTCGGCGGCCAAGGCTTCGCGGTTCTCAAAGTTGCTGACCGCTTTGTTCGGAACGTTTCCGCAAAGCAGATGCGACTTGTTGAAGCCCATGTCGTAGCGCATCATGTAGTCGTGTTGCAACTTGACAAATAAAGAGCAGATGATCAAGGATATGGAAATAAAGAACTGTACCCCAACCAGCACCTTGCGCAAACGCTGCCCCGCCTTCGACGATACGAAACCGCCCTTTGATGCCACCGCCAAGGGGAAGGAAGTGATGTAATAAGCCGGATAGATGCCCACCGCAAGGGCGACCAACAGGCTTGCGCCGGCCAGCAGCAGCGCCAAGCCCACATTATTGCTCAGCCGTATCGAAGAGGAGATGAAATCGCTGATGGACGATGTACGCAACACGAGCAAAAGCAGCATTCCCACCGCAATGGCTATCAGCACCAAGCCAAAAGATTCCAACAGAATGCTCAAGCGCATTTTCGCAAGCGAGCAGCCATAGGCCCGATGGGTGTTGACCCCACGCAAACGCTGGGGCACCATGGCCATGAAAAAATTGATGAAGTTGATAAAGGCAATGGCAACCACCAACAGGGCTATGGCAAGCAGGGTCAGGCTGGTGGCTTTGTTGCCTTTGGTTCCGCTATTGCTGTCCGACATGAAATAAAGGTCGGAAATGGGAACAATGCGCATTTTTTTTAGAAATGCCTTTCCTTCTTCTTCGCTTGAACTATCGCTGTTTAGATCGCCTGTATTTTTCCAATATTCCCATATTTTGTTTTTCCCTATCTCCAAACAGGTGGCTGCATCATCGGCAGAATGCAGTTTAATGTAGTATGGGAAACTCCATTCGCTAGTATTGTCAATAAACTGATCCCCAAAATCAAGAAGCGATTCTACTTCTTTCCAGTCGGAATTGACCGGAAAATCGGGAATGATGGCGACCACGGTGTACACTCTATCCGGATTCCATTCTTCTCCGAAACAGAAAGTTCCGCCCATGTCAAGTCCCAAACGGGCTGCCGCCGACTCGGTAAGCACGATGTTCCGACGGCTTTCTTTCAATTTGTCGAGCGTACCGCTCAAGGCACTAACCCCCAACACATCGAGCGACGATGCCGTTGCCCCCCAAGTATAGCCCAAGGTTCCACTGCGATAATCGACTCCATTTTGCATGACAACAGATTGGTTCATACTGTAAGGTGGTGCTATCCCGTAAGTTTCGACGGAAGGATTGTCCTTGCAAAAAGCCTCGCCTACCGGACGCGACAAGAAAGAATTGTAGGTACCATCATCGTAGGATGATTTCATCTCGATGAGAAAAACCCTGTCGGCATCCTTAATGCTTTTGTTGAAGGAAAAGTCGTAGTGCAGCTGCACAAAAATCAGGTAAGCCGTTACAAATGCCACTCCCAGACCCACGATATTGAGCAGCGACGAGGTGGTGAAACGCTTTAAGGTGACAATGAAATTTTTAAACATAACAATTTGGGGTTTAATTTTTTATAATTTTCATCAATCCTTCTTAAGAGTTAGTACAGGATTGGTGTTGGCTGCTTTGAGACTTTGCCAAAGCACGGCTAGCATGGCCACGACAACCACGACAAGGCCGGCAACTGCAAAAATCCACCAGTACAGATCGATTTTATAACTGAAATTCTGCAGCCATCGCTTCATCATGAAGTATGCGATAGGCAAGGCAATCAGTATGGCAATGCCCACCATTTTCAGGAAGGAAAACACCAACTCGTTGAGCACCTGCTTGCGGGGCGCACCGAACACTTTTTTCAAAGCCACCGAACGCCGCTCCTGCTGTAGGTAATAGGAACTCATGGCTATCAGTCCCAAAGCCGAAACAAAAAGCGAGAGCAAGGCAAACACACCCGTTATTTTCAGCACCAAACGCTGGTCTGAAAAACAGTCCGCCACCGCTTCCTCAACATATTCCGCCTCGAACAGTTTGCCCGGAAACACCTCGCCCACCAATGCCTCTATTTGCCGGTACGCTTCCTTGTGGTCACCGTTGACTTTCACCAAGATGTTCCAAGGCCACTTGTCGGGATACTCGCCATAGTTGTAGATAAGCGCAGCCGACTGCCGTTCCAGCAAAGGAAAAATCTTGAAATCGTAATATATGCCGCCTATCGACATGGTTTCCACGCCGTCTTGTTTCAATAGCCTAAACTCAGTTGCCCTTTCGTCGATGCCCAACTGTCCAAATGCATATTCGTTGAGCCAGTAGTTGTTGGGACTATGGTTGTCCTGTTTTACCCGTATCCCCAGCATGTTGAAATAGCTTGAGTCGCCTTTTATCATTTGGAAAGAACACCATTGGTCTTCAGTAACCCTGGTGGTCCAGTTGTTGGTGCCTTGAAGCGGAATCCCTTCGCCAAGTCCCACATCCTCCACAAAGGGCTGGGCGCGAAGCTTCTCCAACAGTTCCGCCAGCTTCGTTTTTTTTCCGTACTGATTGTCGATATTCAAGATGTCCTTGGTGTTGTATCCCAACGGGGCGTCAATCATACTCCGCACTTGCAGAAACATGGTCAAAGCGGCAATGAGCATGACCGCGGTCACCACGTTTTGAACGACAATGATCACCTTGCTGTAGGTGGTCTTGGTCTTGAAACGCAGGGTTCCCCTCACAATCTCGATGGGTTTCACCCGCTGTATGATGAGTGCGGGCACCATGCCGGCCAACAAACCGACGACAGCCACCAAAATGAGCACCAACAAAAAGTTCAGCAGGGTGAGTGCCTTAAAGATGTTTATGGGATAATTCAGGATTTCGGAAGCCGACGGAGCAAGGGCTTGGGCGATAAACACGGCAAACAGCATGGCTACGGCACACATCAAGGCGCTTTCCTCCATCATCTTCCAGAAAATGCCTGCCTTGCCGGCGCCCACCAACCTTCGGGCTGCCATTTCCTTGGCGCGAAAGCCCGTCAATGCCGTGGTCAGGTTCACATAGTTGAGCACCGCAAAGAGCAGCAGCACCACACACATGGCCAGCAGTAGCATGACCAAGGAACGGTCGCCAAAAAGCAAAATGCTTGTCCAATCGTGATTGCCGTCTTTCAGGAAATACATCTCGCGCAACGGAATCATCCTCACCCGCTGATAGTCTTTGGAACTATACACCCAATAGTTTTCCTTCATCCATGCCAGCATATCCGCTTCGCGAGCCTGCAAGTCGGCTCCGCGATGGGTCATCACGAAACACACACTGCTACCCGCATTGCTCATGTGTTCATCGTTGGAAGAATTGGTCTTGGTCATGATTTCGCCACGGCACAGCACGTCGGGCGACTTGAGGATGGAATTGCCGAAATCCTTGAACACGCCGCACACCGTGAGCGTAAAGTCTTCGCTTCCATGTTTCAGAATAACTTGCGCCCCAATGGGGTCTTTGTCGCTGAAATGAGCATTGGCAAAATATTCGCTCACCATGCAGCGATCCCATGAGGTTTTCCAGTCAGCTTTCGAGCCTTTTGCCAACTCATAGCTGAACATCTCGAAAAAACAGGAATCTGCCGCCATGGTGTTGCCATACACAGTTTTGCCGTCAATGACGTATTCTGCATTGGACGACACGTTGCCCACGGCTGTGGACTTCTCTATTTCGGGGAAGTTGTTCCTTAGGTGCTTATCCAGCCAATAGCCCGAATTGACACCCTCCTCGTTGGCGATGACAAAAATACGGTCGGCATTCTCCTGAAACGCATCAGTGGAAAGCTGCCGCTGGACATAAACCGCCAGCAGCAGCACGAAAGCCATCGACAGCGACAGTCCTATCAGGTTGATGGCACTGTAAAATTTGTTTTTTGACAAGAACTTGAGAAAGGTTTTCATAGGGTGTTACAATTTGAAGATTAATGTTTTTCCCTGTTCCATTGCATATCTCATGCCAAAAACACATCTATTTTATAATCAATAACTTGCAAAATTACCATACAAAAAAAGTGTAAGGTTTCTTTACAGTGGTGTAAAGAAACTTTACAATGAGAGCCAAAAATCGCCTCCCAAATCCATACCCTATTCTCTCCCCGGCCTCAATACCCCGCGAAGTCCGATAAACAAAATGCGGAGATACTACAGTGCAAAGTTACAAATAATTCTGTGCTTTGCCCAAGTGCATGCGAATCCTTGAGGCGAGAATATCGACCACCACAGGGCTGGAGCCACGCGGCAAGATGATGTCGGCGCTGCGTTTGGTGGGTTCGATGAACTGCTGGTGCATGGGTTTGACGAAAGTCTGGTAATGGCGGAGCACATCTTCCCAGGTACGGCCGCGCTCAACGATGTCGCGACAGATGATGCGCATCAGGCGCTCATCGCCATCGGTATCCACAAACACCTTGATGTCCATACGCTTGCGCAGCTCCTCATTGACCAGCACCATTATTCCTTCCACGATAATGACTTCCGTGGGATGGACATAAACCACTTCCTGGGAACGGGCGCAGGTAACATAAGTATAAATCGGCATAGGTATGGTCTCGCCCTTCTTCAGGCGATCGATATGGTCGATGAGCAAGTCAAACTCGATGGCATCGGGATGGTCAAAGTTGATTCGCTTTTTTTCCTCAGGCGTCTTGTCGCCATTGTCATAGTAATAAGCGTCTTGCGAAATGACTGATACCGAGTTTTCTGGCAGTTGATTGACCAGCTCCTTTACAACAGTGGTCTTCCCCGAACCCGAACCGCCCGCAATTCCAATGACTAACATGACCTTTCAATTTTGATGGCACAAAGATAGTGTTTTTCTGGAATTAACTTCGTTGAAATCTCCGATTCGATGTTGCCAATCTTCAAATTGCCGCGTGTTTTTTGTCGAAATGACAACTCTGTTGAATGTTTTTCAGTAATTTTGCGCGGAAAAGCAAAAACCAAAAAAAATGAACCGTATTAAGAAAACCATAGGCGTGATGGCAGCTGCCGGCTTGTTGGCCATGAGCAATTGCAGCCCCAAACTGCCCGAACTTCCCGTTGC
>JBGYWU010000147.1:0-8181 GCA_041842265.1 Candidatus Limimorpha sp.
CCAGCGTCAAGGATTGGAGGCGAAGCGAAAAGATGTGTTTTGCCATCGCGAGGAGGAACGACTCATTGGCTTGAAAAGCACTCAAGCTCAGGTGGTCATCGGAGTACGTAGAAGCGGAAAATCCACCTTATGTTTTCAAGTGTTGGAGAATGCTGGAGTAAGATATGCATTCGTCGATTTCGATGACGAACGCTTGGCTGGCATTGAGGCCAAGCAACTGAATGACATACTGGAAATACTATATAAGGTATATGGCGACTTTGAATATCTGTTTCTTGATGAAATCCAAGACGTTGAAGGTTGGCACTTGTTCGTTAACCGTATGCTGAGGAACAAGATGCACATTATTGTCACTGGTTCAAACGCCAAATTGCTCAGTGGAGAACTCGCCACCCACCTCTCAGGACGTGCAAAAGAAATACACCTATATCCGTTCTCTTTTGCGGAGTATTGTGCCATCAACGACATTGATGCAAGACTGAGGACCACAAAAGCTGAAGGACATCGACGTGCAGCGTTTGACCAATACATAAAAGATGGAGGATTCCCCGAACTGCTGACTATCAGTGACAAGCGCACATACGTGAACGACTTGGTAGGCAACATTCTCAAAAGGGACATTGAACGGCGCTATAAGATTGCCTACAAGGAGGCCTTTGAACAAATGGCACAACACCTTCTGAATGTATCGCCCACACAGATTGTTGTTTCTAATCTTTCCGAAAAGTTTCATATCAAGTCAGAGCACACTGTCAAGAATTATGTCTCATATCTCCGACAGGCTTTTTTGCTCATCGGCATTAAAAAGTATTCCCGAAAGAGCAAAGTTCGTGTTTCACAAGAGAGAGTCTATCCTGTCGATGTCGCCATGATGAACCGGTGCGGGAATGCTTTCGCTGGAGAAAACCTTGGTTGGAGACTTGAGACGGTTGTCCTCATCCAATTGCTTCGCCAATGCAAAATCAATGGATGGGATTTGTACTATCTCAACGAACGCTCGGGAGAGTGTGATTTTATGATTTGCAACGGCAACAACGTCTTGCAAGCCGTACAGGTCTCATACGACTTTTCCGTGGAAAAGACACGCAAACGCGAAATAAACGGATTGCTACTGGCAAACAAAATGAGTGGTTGCGACAACCTTCTGCTGCTGACTGACCATGACTATGATGAAATAGAACAAAATGGGAATAGAATCAGAATCAGACCTGTGTATGAATGGTGCCTGAACTCTAATCCAATAGAACCCTAATGGCATTGCAAAATAGAAACAAAATGAACTCTTTCGCCGCCATCGACTTTGAGACCGCCAACAACGAGCGCACCAGCGTGTGCAGTATGGGCGTGGTGATTGTCCGCGACAGCGTGTTTGTGGACTCGTTCTATTCCTTCATCCAACCGGAGCCAAACTATTATCTGTATTGGAACACGCTTGTCCACGGCATCACCAAGGCAGACACGGAGGATGCACCCGTGTTTCCGCATGTTTGGACACAGATTGAGTCGCTTATCGAGGGCTTGCCCTTGGTGGCACACAATAGCTCCTTCGACGAAGGCTGCCTCCGCGCCGTAATGCGCTGCTACCAGATGGATTACCCCGACTATCAATTCTATTGTACTTGCCGCGCCTCACGCAAACATTTCGGAAAATTATTGCCCAATCATCAATTGCACACCGTTGCCGAGGCTTGTGGCTATCATCTCGTCAACCATCACCATGCCTTGGCCGATGCTGAGGCTTGCGCTTGGATTGCAAGGGAAATATTGTAAACGAACCGACAACTACCAATACCAAACAGCAACCGATTCCGTGTGCCGAATGATTTTAACCGTATCCTCATCCAGTTTGACACCATTGAAAGCGGACTACAGCATCTTCCTTATCGAGCACAGCTTGAAGATGCAGAACGCCTGCGGCCATCTCATCAAGCTCGGCCGCTACACGGGTAATGTTACCAATTCAGGCGGCAACCAAACCACAGTCAATGCAGTCAATTGAGCTGGCAGTCAAAACCGCATAATAACACAATCGAAGGTTTCCTCTTTTCTCGTCTTAGAGAACCGCGTTTGCTTATTTCTTGAACTTGGGATTCTTCTGGTGTTTCTTTAACACCTTTAGCACTTGCCCGTAAGGACTCGAAGCAACACTTTCAAAATACGCGGCCATATTGGTTGTGTAGGTGTTCTTGTAATAACCCTTGGTGAAAAGTTCTTCTTCTGTTAATCCTCCAACAAGACCCAACATTTCGGAATGTGTCTGACGCAAAAGCGACTTCGCTTCCTCCAATGAAGTTTGTTGATGCTTCTCAACCAACATTTTATCCATTTCGTGATAATTCTTTCGGTATTCGTCAGGCAAGTAATCCCTAGGGTGGCCTTCCTTGATGTTCTTCACGAAATCGCGCATCAGCACCTGCCATTCGTACAAGTGAATCATCATGTCGCGTAGACACCTATCATACTGCCAACGCACGCCACATCCCTTGGAATCGCTTGCCATTTCGAATTCGGACAGCTGGGCTTCAATGCCCATATTTTCAATCTGGAGAAATAATTTCTCAAAACTTTCCGACATAACAGAAAGCAACTCTTGTTTTGATTTAGGACTTGCCATTTTTTCTTTGCGTATTATTAATCATTTATTATTTCATAATTTCTTATAAACCAAACACATCCAATTGAACCACTGATTATCTTCACGTTTTCTAATAACGTCTTTTCGTGACGTACCCACATAAACACAAGCGCAAAAATAGTGTTTTTTCGTACATTCGCGGCAAAATAGTATTCTCCATGAAAAACACCATCTACAAACTACTTATACGCCACATTGAGCAGAACATCCTACCCCGCTACGACCATTTCGACACCGCCCACAGGCGCAATCACGCCGAAGAGGTCATCGAAAGAAGTTTGACATTGGCAGAACATTATGATGTTGATTTCAATATGGTGTATGCCATTGCCGCCTATCACGACACGGGACTTTGCGAAGGCCGCGACACCCACCATATTGTTTCGGGCCGCATAATACGCGAAGATCCAAAATTGCGCGAATGGTTCGACGAGACTCAAATTGAGACCATGGCACAGGCTGCCGAAGACCATCGTGCTTTGAATGACAGAGAACCCCGCAGTATTTACGGGAAAATCGTGGCCGAAGCCGACCGTCTCATCCTTCCCGAGAAGGTCATGCGCCGTACCATAGAGTTCGGCCTCAACCATCATCCCGAACTCGACAAAGAAGGGCAATACCAACGGCTCAAGAACCATTTAGTGAAAAAATATTCCGACACAGGCTACCTCCGTCTGTGGCTGCCTGAGTCGGAAAACGCGGCTCGGCTGGAAGATTTGAGGAGCCTCATCCGCAACGAAATGAAGCTACGCGAGGCTTTTGAAAAACTATTTCCCCGCTAAATCTTATCGAATGATAGATATTTTGTATCTTTGCCTCAAATTTACCAAATCAAGAATGAAAAAGACACTTTTCACTCTCTTGCTTCTCTGTTTCACCTTCATGGTCATGGCACAAGAAGCAAATGTAACCGAATTCAAAGTGGCAGTGGGCGACACCGTCATCTGGATGCCTTTTGAAAAATGCGATGCGATCGGTTACAATGTCAAGGGGTCTAAAGCCATCAATTTCAACTACCTCCATTTCGGTGAAAAGATACAAGTCATTGCCAAGAAAGTCGGCAACAGCAGCATCATCGCTACCTGTCATGACAACGACACTGTTGCCGTGGCCTACTTCATCGTTTTTGACCCCAACGATGTTCCCGCTGTAGCTGAAAAGCCAGTAAAACCTGAGACACAGGTCTTTACAGGGACATTCAAATTCACTCCGCCCACCGACAATTACTTCATCACCATCAACGACTTGGGCTCAAAGGCCAACGAGACATACATGAAACACGGCAATGACGAAGCCTACAATGACGGTCAAGGTATCGACCGTTTTTGGAACCTCAAGACCGGCAAGAACTGGTACTACCGTCCCGACGCACAAGGATGGACTACAGATGTTGACTGGGAGTTTGAACCTCTTGGCGAGAGTTTCGCACCGCTCAATTCATTCGCCATCGAAGTGAACAAGGACAATCTCTCCAACTACTACATCGGCATGGAAAAGGTACTCGACATCGACTGCTGGAAGTTCTTCGTTGACTTTGAAGACGGCGCCGCCATCCAGTATTGGGTTGACCCTTCCAATGGATGCACCCTGAAGCGTCAAATCAACACCAGCCCTGCCAAGGTTGTCACTGTTTACGACCTCAAGTACACTCGGCTCACCTTCGGGCCAAGCTTCAAGAAATCACCTCACGACACTACACGATAACAACAAAGACAACGAACAATTATCATACATCAATGGAAAACATCGAATTAAAAAAGACTCCCTACAACCAAATTCATAGGGATTTGGGCGCCAAGATGGCTGAATTTGCAGGTTACGACATGCCGATCCAATACACAGGCCTTGTCGAAGAGCACAACAACGTCCGCAACAATGTCGGCGTGTTCGACGTGTCACACATGGGCGAGTTCCGCGCCAAAGGGCCCATGGCCAAGCATTTCATGCAATACTGCACCGTCAACGACGTGGCTGCTTTGGACGATGGCAAGGTGCAATACTCATGCCTGCCCAACGGCAAAGGAGGCGTTGTTGACGACATGCTCATCTACCGCATCGCCGATGACCATTATTTCATGGTGCCCAACGCGGCCAACATCGACAAGGACTGGGCATGGATGAGCCAAATTGCCGAGAAGTATGGCATGGCCCTCGGTGAGGACTTCAAAAACGAAAGCGAAGAATGGGCGCAGCTTGCCGTGCAAGGCCCTAATGCCTTGAAGGCCATGCAGAAACTCACCAAGGCCAATGTGGTGGACATGGAATATTACACCTTCCAAATCATCAACTTTGCCGGTGTTGACGGGGTCATCTTCTCCACTACCGGATACACAGGCTCAGGAGGATGCGAGATTTACATCCCCGTTGCCCATGCCGTTGAAGTGTGGAACTCCGTATTTGAAGCGGGAAAGGAGTTCGGCATCATGCCCGCCGGTCTGGGCTGCCGCGACACCCTCCGGCTTGAGAAGGGCTTCTGCCTCTATGGACACGAAATTGACGACACCATAAGCCCTATCGAGGCAGGCTTAGGATGGATCACCAAGTTCGTGGATGGCAACAACTTCCTCAACCGCGACATCTTCGCCGCACAAAAGGCCAACGGCGTGAGTCAGAAGATTGTCGGCTTTGAGATGATCGACCGCGGCATCCCGCGCAACGGTTACGAAGTGTGCGATACCGAAGGCAACATCATCGGCATGGTGCGCTCGGGCAGCCCTTCGCCCTCCACCGGCAAGAACATCGGCACCGCCATGGTGAAGAAAGACTTCAGCAAAAAAGACACCGAAATCTACATCAAAATCCGCAACAAGCTCGTCAAGGCCATTGTGGTGAAGATGCCTTTCCTGCCTTAATTCACAAGGTTTCCGAAACACATAAGCCGCCACTGCTTTACCCTTGGCGGCTTTTCTTTGATTGTTTTTTTGGAAATCCTCTTTTTTCGGCAAGATTTTTGTACATTCTCGGTAGCATCAAAGAACAAACAAATCATGTTTCATATCAAACACAAACACAAATGAAAAGACTCAGCATCATCTGCATGACGGTATTGACCGTGTTCGCAATGGTTTCCTGCCGTGGACCGCAAGGTCCTGCCGGGCAAGACGGCAACGCCAACGTAGCCTCATCGACCCTAACAATTCATCCCAACGACTGGCAATGGGTGAACAACTGCCAATGGATGGTTGAGGTTGACTATCCCGCCATCAACAACAACGTTTACAATCATGGCGCAGTGCTCGTATACATGGACGTGAGCGGGACTTGGTCGCAAGTGCCGCTGACCTATTATTATCAAGACAAGATAACCCACGAAGACGGCACGCATGAAACCGTCAACTGCGAGGCATCCATCGAGGTAGCCACCTTGAACGATGGCGGTGTTCGCCTCTTCTGGACAGAGAGCGACTTCTTCGACGGGATGCGTCCCGACACCCACAAATTCAAGATTGTGGCCATCGAAGCCACCATGTATGCCACCCGCAGCGATGTCAATTACAGCAGCTATGAAGCTGTGAAGACAGCATTTCAACTGGCCGACTGATACACGGCAGCGATGAATCATCCGGAGGCGTGCCAAGGCACGTCTCCATTTTTTATTGTATCGCCAATGAATACCACATGAACCCAAAATAACCCAATGTGAGCAAGGCCCCTTCCCATCGGGAGAGCCTTCGGCCTTTGCCCGTAAAAACAAACAAAAGAACCAAAAAATTGGCAATAAAAAGGATGAGGAGCTGTTCGTTCATCATAGGATCGAGGGGCAAAGGCGTGATGAGCGAACTGATGCCCAGCACGATGAAGATGTTCAAAATATTTGACCCCAGCACATTGCCGATTGCAATACCTGGATTTTTCTTCAATGCTGCAACAATGGAAGTGATGAGTTCGGGCAATGAAGTGGCTCCCGCCACCACGGTAAGTCCTATGGTACTCTCACTCATGCCCCAGTTCTTGGCCAATATTTGGGCGTTGCGCGAAACGAGTTCGCCGCCTAGGTAAAGCCCTATGACACCAACGACTAACGCTAGGATAGTTTTACCACAAGGCATCGCCCCTTGGACACTTTCCGTTTCTTCTTGTGGGCTGTTTTTCAGCATGGTGAGCAACAGATAGGCAAAACCCATCAGCAAGAGGACAACGCCTTCCACCCAATTGACGGTGCGGACGGTACCGGTAAAGAAATCATTGGCCATCAAAGTGATGACAAGAGTGGCTATGAAACCCGCAGGAATGTCGCGACGGATGGAGACACGGCTCACATCGAGGGGCCAGATGAGAGCACTGACACCCAAGATAAACAGGATGTTCATGGTGTTGCTCCCAATGATGTTGCCTATAGCCAATCCGGGACTTCCTTTGGCGCAGGAGAAGATGTTGACGATCAGCTCCGGCAATGAGGTGCCTAAGGCCACGATGGTGAGGCCGATGATGAGCGGCGACAGCTTGGCGCGAATGCCTACACTGGTAGCACCATTGACGAGCCAGTTGGCTCCCAAAACCAAGGCGATAAAGCCAAAGGTAATGAGCAATATTGGGATTAAAGATTCCATGTTCCTTCTATAATTAATATTTTTTAATCAATGATTATAAATTAATTTAGGATTGCCGAATATGGTATGCGAAACGAGCAATGCGACAACAAGTTTCATCCCCACTCCTCACTCCGCGTTCAATTATTATTACGTGCCCCAAAAATCCTACTTCCCACACGAACCAAAGTTGCACCTTCCTCGACGGCTATCGGATAGTCATCCGACATGCCCATAGAAATCTCCTTGAAATGCGGACAGCCAGTGAAATAATTTTGCTTCAAGGTGTCGAATATGGCTTTCAGGTGCTTGAATTCCTTGCGCGCTTCGTCCTTGTCGTCGGTGAAGGTGGCCATGCCCATCACGCCACAAATGCGCACGTTTTGCATTTGCTTGAATGCCTCCGAATCGAGCAGTTGCCGGGCTCCTTCAAGGTTAAGGCCGAACTTGGTTTCTTCTTGCGCGATGTGGAATTGCAGCAGGCAATCGACGGTGCGTCCGCGCTTAAGGGCTTCCTTGTTGACGGCTTCAAGCAGGTTGGCCGTGTCGATGCTGTGGATGAGCGTCACGAAAGGGATGATGTATTTGATTTTGTTGGTCTGCAAGTGGCCGATGAAGTGCCATTGGATGTCGTGCGGCAGCGCCTCGTGCTTGTCGCGCATTTCAAGGGCATGATTCTCGCCGAAGACGCGCTGCCCGGCGTCGTAGGCTTCCTGCAAGTCGCTGACGGGCTTGGTTTTGCTGACGGCCACCAAGGTCACGCCGTCCGGCACCGTCGCCCTGATTTTTTCCAAGTTTTCCTTGATCATTTTGATGTGAGTTATAAACCGTGCAAAAATACAGGTTTTTGGAGTTGAATGTTGTAAAAAATCTAAAACAGTTTCTAAATATTTAAACATTACTATTCAACAATTAAAACATCATTATCATGACAAAAAAACTTACCTTATTTGCCTTTGTTATGGCAGCATTTGTCCTCATAGTGGGATGCAAGAAAGAGAAGACGGAAAAAAAACC
>JBGYWU010000148.1:0-10248 GCA_041842265.1 Candidatus Limimorpha sp.
ACATCACCAAGGTGGGTATGCCGCTAAAAGCCTACGAAGAACCGAACACATTCAAAGTTTATGCCTGCGACTGTGGCCTACTCCGTCGATTGGCCAACCTGCCTGGCAGCATCATTATGGACTCGGCGGCAAACTATACGGAGTTCAAGGGTGCCATGACATAGAACGCTGTCCTACAGTCGCTTATGCCGATAACGGAGGGGGAAACGCCCAATTATTGGTCGCCAGAAAGCAAAGCCGAAGTGGAGTTTGTCATCCAATGGCAAAATGAAATCATTCCAATAGAAGTAAAGGCCGAGAATTGTGTTAGCGGGCGAAGCATCACGGTTTACGACCAAGAATACCATCCCAACAACCGCATCCGCTTCTCATTCCTCAACCTCCAGCGCAACGGCAACTTGCTCAGTTGCCCTTCGCCATTGGCTGAATGGTTTTGGAAATGGATATAACAAAAAACCCCTCCTGATGGGGAAAAAGGAGGGGAAAAACAATATAAAGATTATGAAAAAAATCCGTATTTGGTCTTGTCAATGCTTTAGCATCAAAAAGTGATGCAAAGATAGGCATTATTTTCATTCACGGCACACTTTTGGACACTTTTTTTGAAAATTATTCCAAATTATCATCCCATCAGGGCACAAAACACCCTATCCCGTCCACTTGAAGCCGCGTTCACGCGCCGGCAATCACTGCTTGGCGGCCATGACCAGCCGACCTCTGTAATACAGGTCGCCATCCACATAGTAGGCACGGTGCATCACATGCATGGTGCCAGTGGTAGGATCGATGGTCACGTTCGGGGTTTCAGCCTTGTAATGTGTTCTTCTCTTAGCGCCTCTGGTATGAGACTGTCTTCTTTTAGGATGTGCCATTTCTTTGTTATTTTAACTAGTTAATTACCAATTGTTAATTTATCGTTCAAATCTATGTCTTTCAAAGCGGCCCAACGCGGGTCGATGGTGTCGGAGGCCTCTACCTCAGCAACCTCTTGGTTCAGTATGGCCAGCACTTCAGGGTTGCATTGGCCTTCAGGATGCACGCGGTGCATCGGGATGGCGAGGATGATGTACTCGTACATCAGCGGACGGACGTCATATTCGTTCAAATCTGGCGAAACGACAGCCACCTCATCCGACTCTTGGGCATTCTCCGTTCCCAACTTAAGGAAGAAGTCCTGCTGACTTTCGATGGGCTGGTCGAACTCGTCGGCGCAGCGATCGCAAGGCACACGCACACTACCCTTGAGGTCAAAATGCAACCTCAGCATGGTCTCCTGACGGTCGACATCCAACTTCACCGACACCTCACCTTGTCGTACCTCGGAATAGTCCTTCTTTTGAAAGAAATCGTTATCGATTTCATAATCGAAAGAATGGCTACCCAAAGCAAGGCTGCTGACCGGAATCAGAAATTTATTCTTCTTGTCCATTATGCCTAAAAATCGGGCTGCAAAAGTACGGAATTTATTTGAATAAGCGAATCTTTTGGGATGAATTTTTCCTTTTTTAGGAACTGAGGCAAATTGCAGGCTCAAAATCGACTTGTTGCCATTTACCCTCCATCGCTTGTCGTAGTGTGCCGAAGCAATGGTGTTTTGCCCCGATTCTGATGAATCGAAAACTCTATGTGTTTGAAAAAAGTCCTACCTTTGCCGTCCAATTACGACAACAATGATTTCAATCCAGAATCTAAGCATGCATTTCACAGGAGAGGACCTCTTCTCCGACATCTCATTATTGATTCGCGAGAAAGACCGTATCGGCTTGGTAGGCAAGAATGGCGCAGGCAAAACCACGCTGCTGAAGCTCATCTGCGGTTTGGAGCAACCCTCAAAGGGTGATGTCATTGTCCCACAAGGCGTTACTATAGGCTATTTGCCTCAAGAAAAGAATGTGAACAGCCTGAAAACCGTGATTGACGAAGCGCTTTCCGCTTTCGATGAATACCATCAATTGGAACACGATGTGGAGCGGATGCAGCAAGAACTGGCCAATCGAACCGATTACGAAAGTCCACAATACGAGAAACTTATAGTCAAACTAAACAACCTCAACGACCGCTTGACCCTGCTCGGCGGCAACTCCATCGAGGGCGAAGTAGAGCGTATTTTGGTCGGTTTGGGCTTTAGCCACGACGACATGTTGCGGCCCATGCGCGAGTTCAGCAATGGCTGGCAAATGCGCGTGGAATTAGCAAAAATCCTGCTGAAAAAACCCAACCTCATGCTCCTTGACGAGCCGACCAACCACCTCGACATCGAGTCCATCCAGTGGCTCGAAGGCTTTCTGAAAACCTATTATGGTGCCATACTGATGGTCTCGCACGACCGCGCCTTCCTAGACAACATCACCATCCGCACTGTTGAAATCAGCAACGGCAAGATTTATGACTATAAGGTGCATTATTCCGATTATGTCGACATGCGCGAGGAGCGTGTCGACATGCAACGTTCGGCCTACGAGAACCAACAGCGCGAAATCAAGAATATCGAAGCTTTTATTGAGCGTTTCCGCTACAAGGCCACCAAAGCCAAGCAGGTGCAAAGCCGCGTGAAACAATTAGAACGCATGGAGGAAATCGAGATTGACGACATCGACAAAAAAGCCATCCATTTCAAATTTCCGCCAGCACCCCACTCGGGCAAGGTATCTTTGGAACTGAACCATGTGGGCAAATCATACGGCGACAAAGTGATTCTCAACGATATCAACCTCTTGATCCCGAGAGGAGAAAAGATTGCTTTCGTGGGCCGCAACGGCGAAGGGAAATCCACACTGTCAAAAATCATTTGCGGTGTCCTCGACCACAATGGCGAGGTGAAATTAGGCCATGAAATCAAAATTGGATATTATGCTCAAAACCAGCATGACATGCTTGACATGGACAAAACCGTATTTGAGACTTTAGACGATGTTGCCGTGGGCGACATGCGCCTGAAAGTGAAGGCTTTGTTGGGCGCGTTCCTCTTCCGTGGCGACGACATCGACAAAAAAGTGAAGGTGCTCTCGGGTGGTGAGAAAGCACGCCTCTCTTTGGCCAAAATGCTCCTTTTCCCGACCAACCTGCTTGTTCTTGACGAGCCAACCAACCATTTGGACATGCTCTCAAAAGACATCTTGAAGAGCGCATTGATTCAGTACGATGGCACGCTCATCATCGTTTCCCACGACCGCGACTTCCTGCAAGGCTTGACCAACAAAGTTTATGAGTTCCACAAGCCAAGCATCAAGGAATACATCGGCGACATCTACGATTTCTTGGAGCAAAAGAATCTGAGCCACTTGAAGGAGCTGGAAACAGCCACCAGGCAATCAACAGTCCCAGAAAATGTGACACAGTCGCAGAACAAAATCAATTATGAACGCAAGAAACAGATTGACACCAAATTACGAAGAGTCGACAAGGAAATCCAACGCTTGGAGGAGGCAATCGGCAAACTGGAATGCGAACTGGCCGAGCAGGATGCCATCATGGCCAACCCGAACCAGCATCCCGACATCATGATAGATAACGATTGGTATTGGTCCTACGGCAAGAAAAAAGAGCAACTCCAAGCACTGATGGACGACTGGGGCGAGAAGCAGATGGAACGGGACGAACTCAACCACCAGAAAATGGAGAGTCCAAGTGTTGACTAACGGGGAAAAGCCCGTTTGGAGCAGAATCATCCTTCTATTGTTTTGTAGAATTGTAGATAATTCTCAAAACTATTTGAAATTCAATGTTTTAAAATTATTATAGTCATATTTCCAACATTTTATTCGGAACCATCGAAAAAATGCTTACTTTTGCGCTCAATTTTGAAAACGAACAAATAATATTCGCCTAAATTTCAACGAATTATGTACCAAGTTTTTAAAGACCAACTTGAGAAATCAAAACTCATTATTACCGGAGTAAAAAGAAACCAACGCTTAGGTCGTAAAGCCGGTGTGGAAGAGAGTGTCATGCAGAAAATGGAAGAGGATTGCAAGCGTTTGGAGGCTATTTCGGCCGAAATCGACAAGTTGCATGAGGAGCTTAACAAAAAGAACGAAGAGGGTCGTAAAGCACTCAATTCCCTGAAAAACAGGACTCAAACCGTAAAGAAAGCCATCAAAAACAATTATGACCAAACTTGGTGGGTGAAGTTCGGCATTCCGGATAAGAGATAAGAATCATTCATCAAGACCTTTCAGCCGCTTCGTCAGAGGCGGCTTTTTTCGTCCTAATCAATACCTTCTTCTCTCCTTTCAATGTGGTGGCAAACAAATATGTCTTGTCGCCGTCATCGACCTTCAACGCCTTCCGCAAGGCTCCCACCGAAAGCGGGAAGTTGCGCACCGCAACACTGGCTCTTTCAACATCAGGCAGCAGCAATTGCTTTACCTTTTTATTCAAGGGTGACCAAGCTTCCACCTCGAAAATCCGGCCCGGAAAATTGGAAACCAATCGTTCAGAAGTATACAGATGGCTGTTTTTATGCAGTTTGAACACATCAAAACGTTCGGACAACAACTTGTAACACCCCGCTTTCAATAGAGCTGGGTGAGGCTCATAGAGATAGTGCAACACGACGTCAGACATTCGGCATGCACAGTTTTTCTCTTCCTCAATCCTAAAACGAAACTCGGGTTGATGTGTCAGCAGATTGGCACAAGTAAAAAGCACGGCACCTTGATGGCTCCGTTCCAATACGAAATCCATTTCCTTGCATTCATTGGCGACTGCCACCACATGCACCTCTTTCACATGATGCAGTGTATTCAAGGCCTGTATGATGTCAAGCATGGGGGAGAGTTTTATCATCACACGCTCCGCCTTTTGCAGGAGCAGACCCTGTAATGCGCCCACATCAGGGGTGCTGTCGGCGATGGAAACGGTCTTTCGCCCGTGTTTATCCCTTCGGGCAGGGTCGATAAAGACACAATCCAAAGGTTCGCATCGGCTCAGATAGCTTTCAGCCGTCTCGTTCCACACCTTGACATTGGCTTTCAGGACCGAAAAGTTGTTTCGAGCCAACACGCAAAGTTCAGTCTGTTGCTCCACATAGTCGGCACTTTGGAAACGCTGCGAAATAAAATAGGTGTCAATACCCAGTCCCCCGGTAAGGTCAGCAAAGGATTTCCCTCCCAACAAGCCGGCCTTATATTTTGCCGCCGCCTCAGACGAACATTGTTCGATGGAGAGATGGGAAGGAAAAAGCAAATCTTCGTTTTCGGCCCATTGGGGCACCTTCTTCTGCAATAGTTGACGAGCGGCTATCTGCCGCAGTGCCAAGGAAAAGTCAGTGCCGACGGGTGCCTTCTTCAAGGCAAGCGTCGGCACATCGGCGTTCAGGTTTTCCCTGATAAACTGCTGGGTAATGCTATCCATAATTGAGACCCATAACATAGCAAAGATTTTGTCGGGCAGATACGCTCACCTATCAGCTAGGCATGCGTATGCTGACAGCATCAAGAAGGCTCTATGGTCGATTATAACTTCTTCAGATTCACCACTTCGAGGTCGGTGAGGAAACGCCATTCGCCACGGGGAAGTTTGTACTTGTCGAGACCGGCAAACATCACGCGATCAAGTTTTGTTACTTCGTAACCTAGGTGTTCGAAGATACGGCGGACGATACGGTTGCGGCCCGAATGGAGCTCAATGCCGATGCTCTTCTTGCTATCATCGTCTTGGTCGTAGGCGATACTGTCGGCGGCAATGGGGCCGTCGTCCAGTTCAATGCCTTCTGAGATGCGAAGAATGTCATTCTTGGTCAAAGGCTTGTCAAGGATGACATGATAGAGCTTCGGAATCTCGCTACTTGGATGGGTCAATTTCTTGGCCAAGTCGCCATCGTTGGTGAACAGCAACAGGCCTGTGGTCTGCTTGTCGAGACGCCCCACCGGGAAAACACGCTCGGTACAGGCATTTTTTACAAGTTCCATCACCGTGTCGCGTTCGTATGGGTCATCGGAAGTGGTGATATAGCCTTTGGGCTTGTTGAGCAGGATATAACGTAGCTTCTCGCGGTTGAGGGTTTGGCCTCCATAAACCACTTTGTCTTCAGTCTTCACTTTAAAGCCCATTGTGGTGATCACTTCATCATTCACCGTTACGCAGCCGGCCTTGATTAGGTCGTCGGCTTCGCGACGCGAGCAGATGCCGCAGTCGGCCAAATATTTGTTCAAGCGGATTTCGCCTGTCGCTTTTGGGCGGTCATACATCGGGTCTTTCTCGCGCACATAACCCTTACGGCCACGATGTGGTTCGTCGTCTCCGAAACGGCGGCGTGGGTGATCGTCATCAAATCTGCGACGCGGACGGTCATCGTCATGGAAACGGCGCTCACGCGGACGGTCGTCATCAAACCTGCGGCGCGGGCGGTCGTCGTCATGGAAACGGCGCTCACGCGGACGGTCGTCATCAAACTTGCGGCGCGGGCGGTCGTCGTCATGGAAACGGCGCTCACGCGGACGGTCGTCATCAAACCTGCGGCGCGGGCGGTCATCGTCATGGAAACGGCGCTCACGCGGACGGTCATCATCAAAACGGCGCTCACGCGGGCGGTCATCGTCAAACCTGCGACGCGGACGGTCGCCGAATTTACGGTCGCCGAACCTGCGGTCGCCACCATTGTCATCAAATCGGCGTTCACCTCTCGGCTTGTCGCCAAATCTTCTCTCATCATGCCCTTCTTCGTCACCCTCTCGGTGATAGAATTTGAAGGACCTCCTCTGTTGGAACTCATCGTGTTCGTCAACAGGCTTTCTGGTTCGCGGACGCTTGCCAGATCTTTCGTTGTCAGTCATTGAAAAAAAGGTATTAGTATTGAAATTGTCATCCCTTGCGCGGAATGGGCGGCAAAGGTACAAATAATTTCGGAATGGAGGCATGAGAAGTGTAAAATATTTTGTTGCCGCAGGCCAATTGGTAATGGTTTACAACTTTATGGTCAACAAGTTTGTGAGCCTTCAAAAAAGTTGCATCTTTGCAGTGAATAATAGGAATCCGTCATCATGAAAAAATCATTTGTTTGTGGCGTGTCCGTTGAAGGCAGCAACTTTACAGACCGGGGAAAAGAGACCAGACATATCAAACAAGACTTTGAAACCGGGCAGAATGTGATACTCAACCCCACCAATGAATGGACAAGACCTCGCTCGTGAGGAAAGTCCAAACACTTGTCGACAAGAACATCGTGACGGCTTACATGGACATCTACGAGCGCCGCAACAAATATGGGTTCTACAAAAATTCGCAGCTACGCTCATGAAGCTGTCCGCTGGAAAGGCCGAGGCCGTCATGAAAAACATCAAGGATTTTCTGGTCCGATTGTCGCCGGCCATCTCGTTCGGCCCCGACCCTAACAACGAGCTTTCCTTGTCACTTGGCATTACGCCTAAAGACTACTCCCCGGAAGAAACCCTGCAACTGCCCGAGCGCATGGCCGAGAAAATGGGCAACATTTTGTCGTTTGCATCGATGAATTCCAACAGATTGGCGAATTTCCGGATTCGCTGAAAGTACAGAAAAGAATGCGTGGAATTTGGCAACTGCAAAACAACGCTTCCTATTGCCTGTTTAGAAGTAAGAAGCACCTTCTTGCCAACCTTTTCCAAAGCAAGAAGATGCCTTTCTACCAATTTGGCGACATCCTGTTTCTCCAATCCATCCCAACAGAAGATTGGATTCCTTTCATCCGCGAGAAATTTGAGGAAAAGGGCATGGGCATTTCCGATGCCATCATAGAAAAGATTTGTTCGACGGTGCAAAACCAATCCTCGTATGTGCAGCAACTTGCATGGAATGTCATGCTCAACACCACAAAAAAGGCGGATGAAGCGACATTGGAAACCGCCATAGAAGACCTGCTCAACCAAAACTCGCTGTTGTTTCTGAAGCAAATCGAAAGTCTGACTGCCTACCAGATGAACTTCCTGAAAGCCGTTGCGAAAGGCACACATACCGATTTCACCTCCAAGGAAGTATTATCTACTTATGACTTGGGGTCGAAATCCAACGTTTCAAGAATCAAGGCAGTGTTGGCACAAAAGGAGCTGATAGAGAAAGCGCCCGACGGAACCGTGCTCATTGACCCTGTTTTTGAGCTTTGGTTTGCCAAGGAATGGTGCAAGTAGCAAGTTGGCATTAATTTATTTGCAAAGCGCACATTATAAGTTCACAACTTTGTGGACCACAAAAACGTGGACCACATAATTGTGAACTGTTTTCTTAAGTAGGTGAGCAAATTTAGTTTACGCGTATGGTGTGAAACCGCGTAAGCCATGGCTTGTGACCATGACCATGACCGCACCTTCCAGGGTGATTGGTCATTACCTTTAGGGGAAAGTGGCCATAGACAAAAAGTCTCATGATCCTGAATCAATTAATATTGATATTGCAGCTTAATTATCCAGATTACCAAGACAAACCCTTGGATAATCCCGCTTCAATTCATTGATTTTCTTTTCTTTTTGCCACAAAAACCTCTTGAAAGCCTCGCTTTCGGGGAAAAGCGGCTTGTGTTGAAGCATAGGTTTCAATTCGGAAACCGCTTTCATCGCGGCCTTTTCCATCGGGTTGACGGCGAAATCGGCAAAGCGTTCCCAAATGTACCGCACCGCCTGTTCGGTGGGATGCACCATGTCTTCCTTATAAAAACGATAATCACGCAACTCGTCCAAAAGAATTTCGTAGGCGGGGAAATAATGCGCATTATCAAACGCCTTGCAGACCACATCCACAGCCAAAAGCAACGCAGCCTTGCTCAGCTGGTTCTCATGCAGTCCGTCTTTCAGATGCCGCAAGGGCGAAACGGTGAATATGAACTGCTTTTCAGGGTGGTGCCGGACAATTTCGGAAAGGTATTGTACAGACTGCTCAACCTTTAAGAATTGCCGCTCAAATCGATTGGCTGCCAATTTATGACAGTTGGAAACCACCAAACCGCTCTTTTTGTTCCGGAACGCCCAAGCAGTGCCCAAACTAATGATAACCCATTTGGACTTCATGAAATGGGCGTGTGCTTCTGCAAGATTCTGGTTGACCTGTTCCAAAAGCGCCGTTTCAGTACTATTCCAGAATGCTGTGTTGTGACTGAAAGTACAAAACATCCCCTCGCCCACAGCGACAATTTCCTCTTTCGAAAATGCTTGGCCACTATGCAAGCGCTGCACGGAATAGGCTATGCTGGCTGGATTGTAAAGCACACCGAAAGGATTCACCAAAGCATTGAATCCCATACCTTTGCAAATAGCGCCAACCTCATCGGCAAAACAGGAACCAAGGAAGAGCAGACCGTCGCCATAGGCGATGGCCTGCTCCAAAGGTCGAATTGAAATTTCAATCTGAAGTATCATTTGCTCGCCATCAGGAAACGTTCCACCTCGATGCCCGCCATGGCACCCGTTCCCGCAGCCACTATAGCCTGACGATAGGTGCGATCCTGACAGTCGCCGCAAGCGAAGATACCCTCCACGTTGGTGGCCGTCGACTTGGGCTTGGTGATGATGTAACCTTCCTCGTCCATGTCAAGAATGCCCTTGAATGGCGCCGTGTTGGGCGTATGACCGATAGCCTCGAAGAAACCGTCCACGTAGATGGTGCGTTCTTCCTTGGTGTCGCTGTGGTATAATACTGCCCCTTTCAGTTTCTTCATGAAGCCTTGCTGCTCGCCAAAGAGTTCCTTGGTTTGGTGTTTCCAGAGTACTTCAATGTTGGGCGTGTTAAGCACACGGTGCTGCATGGCCTTGGAGGCACGGAGCACATCGCGGCGGACGATAAGATAGACCCTGTTGCAGAGTTTTGAGAGATAGGTGGCATCCTCGCATGCCGTGTCGCCACCACCGACAACCGCGACATCCTTTCCTTTGTAGAAGAATCCGTCGCAAGTGGCGCATGCCGAAACACCGCCACCTTTAAACTCTTCTTCTGAGGGCAAGCCGAGATAGCGGGCGGCTGCACCTGTGGAAACGATGATAGAGTCGGCCAAGAGTTCCCCATCGTATTCCGTAGTCACTTTGAAGGGTCGCTGCGTGACATCAATAGTGGTAACCTCTCCCATGCGGATTTCAGCGCCAAAGCGTTCGGCCTGCTGACGAATATCATTCATCATATCAAGACCGTTGATGCCCGTAGGATAGCCCGGGAAATTCTCAATTTCTGTGGTTTGGGTGAGCTGTCCGCCGGGCTGCATGCCCTCATAGACAACGGTTTTCACGTCGGCGCGACAAGTGTAAATGGCCGCTGTGTAACCTGCAGGGCCAGAGCCAATAATCAGAC
>JBGYWU010000149.1:0-7843 GCA_041842265.1 Candidatus Limimorpha sp.
CCGGCAGATTTGCCTGCCTTACGTCTCAGGACTTCGCCTGCGAACTTGATACCCTTACCCTTATAAGGTTCAGGCTTGCGCATCGAGCGGATCTTTGCGGCCACCTGACCAAGAAGTTGTTTGTCGTATGAGCGCATCTTCAAGATGGGGTTCTTTCCCCTTTCGTTGATGGTTTCAATCTTAATCTCCTGGGGCATCTCCATGAAGATGTTGTGTGAGAAGCCCAATGACATTTCGAGGATTTGTCCCTTAGCCTCGGCCTTGTAGCCTACACCGACAAATTCCTGCACCGTTTCAAATCCTTCGCTGACACCCTTAACCATGTTAAAGATGAGGGCACGGTATAGGCCGTGCATGGCGCCCGGCTTTTCGATAGCCTCATTGGGCTTCACGTGCAGTTGGTTGCCATCCATCTCAAGGATGACATGGTCGCCGAACTTCTGTGAGAGTTCACCCAAGTTACCTTTTACTTTGATGACACCGTTATTGATGTCGACCGTTACGCCAGCGGGAATGGCGATAGGCAATTTACCAATTCTTGACATATTTACTATCTCCTATTATTTTAGCTAACGTAACAAATCACTTCACCGCCGATGTGAAGCTTACGGGCTTCCTTATCGGTCATCACACCCTGAGAGGTGGAAATGATGGCGATGCCGAGGCCGTTCATCACTTTCGGGAGGTTCTCACTATCAGCATACCGTCTCAGACCAGGGCGCGAAACGCGGTCGATGGTCGTGATGGCGGGCAGCTTGGTCACAGGATGGTATTTAAGAGCAATCTTAATGACATTCTGCGATTTTTTTTCACTTTCTTCAAACTTGTAGTTGAGGATATAGCCTTTCTCGAAGAGAATCTTCGTGATGGCCTTTTTCATGTTAGAAGCGGGAATTTCAACGATTCTATGCTTGGCATTGTTCGCATTACGGATGCGAGTCAGATAATCTGCTATAGGGTCTGTATTCATCTTTCAATAAATGTTAAATGTTTACCAACTAGCTTTCTTTACGCCCGGGATCAAGCCTTTGAGGGCCATCTCGCGGAAGTCGATACGCGAAATGCCAAACTGGCGCATATAGCCTTTCGGACGACCGCTGAGCTTGCAACGATTGTGCAGGCGGACGGGGCACGAGTTTTTCGGCAGTTTCTGCAGGCCTTCGTAATCGCCGGCAGCCTTCAGGGCTGCGCGTTTCTCAGCATATTTCGCGACCATCTTTGCTCTCTTGCGCTCACGCGCTTTCATTGATTCTTTAGCCATAGTTTACTTGTTTTGATTTTTAAAGGGAAGACCAAAATGTTTCAACAAAGCCAATGCCTCTTGGTCGGTCTTGGCTGAAGTGACGAAGGTGATGTTCATACCGTTCATCTTGACCACCTTTTCGATGTCGATTTCGGGGAAGATGATTTGTTCTGTAATGCCGAAGCTGTAGTTGCCACGGCCGTCAAAGCCTTTGTCGCTGATACCCCTGAAGTCACGCACACGCGGAAGGGCCACGCAGACCAAGCGTTCGAGAAATTCGTACATCTTGTCGCCGCGCAGCGTCACATGAACGCCAATCGGGTTGCCACGACGCAGTTTAAAGTTACTGACGTCGTGCTTTGAAATGGTCGGTACGGCTTTTTGACCGGTGATTGCGGACATTTCCTCAACACCATAGTCGATCAGTTTCTTGTCGGCCAATGCTGCGCCGATGCCCTGATTGAGTGAAATTTTAACGAGCCGTGGAACCTGCATAACAGTCTTGTACTGGAATTCTTGCATCAATGCAGGCACGATTTCACTCTTGTATTGTCCTCTAAGTCTGGGTTGATAGTTCATGATTACTTAATGATTTCACCTGATTTCTTCGAATAACGGACCAATTTGCCGTTTTCATCTTTCTTACGCCCAATCCTCGAGGGTTTGCCGGTTGAGTCGACCACCATGAGGTTGGAGATGTGTATAGGGGCTTCTCTTTTGATGATGCCACCTTGAGGATGTTCCGCGTTGGGACGGGTGTGCTTGGAGATAATCCTAACGCCTTCGACGATAGCTCTGTTCTTCTTCACATCCACCCTGAGGATCTTACCTTGCTTGCCTTTGTCGTTGCCTGAAAGGACCAAAACGGTGTCGCCTTTCTTTACATGTAACTTGCTCATTTCTTTCAGTTTTTAAATGTTAATTAAAGCACCTCTGGAGCGAGCGAAACTATTTTCATGAACTGCTTTTCACGCAACTCTCTGGCCACCGGCCCGAAGATACGGGTGCCAATGAGTTCGCCGGCTTGGTTGAGCAGCACGCAAGCATTGTCGTCGAAGCGGATGTAGGATCCGTCGGCACGACGGGTTTCCTTCTTGGTGCGGACTACGACTGCCTTCGAGACGGTGCCCTTTTTGACATTGCCGCTCGGTATGGCGCTTTTCACGGTGACGACGATGATGTCGCCCGTGTGGGCGTAACGTTTCTTGGTGCCGCCCAACACTCTGATGCAAAGAACTTCCTTTGCACCGCTATTGTCAGCTACTGCGAGTCTGGTTTCCTGTTGTATCATTTTACTTAGCCCTTTCGATAATTTCTACAAGTCTCCAATGTTTTCTTTTGCTCAGCGGACGGGTCTCCATGATGCGCACGGTGTCGCCGATGTTGCATTCTTCTTTCTCGTCATGAGCCATAAAACGGTTCGTCTTCTTGATAAACTTGCCGTAAATCGGGTGTTTCTCGCGACGCTCGATTTCCACGACGATGGATTTCTGCATCTTGTTGCTGACGACCACGCCGATTCTTTCTTTTCTAAGATTTCTTTCCATTGTATCTGCGTCGTTTATTTATTTATTCCTTCAAGTTCACGTCTTCTCAATTCGGTCAAATAACGGGCAATGTTCTTGCGAGTTTCCCGGATCTGATTGGGGTTGTCGAGAGGCGAAACTGCGTGGTTGAGTCTCATCTTCGCCAGCTGCTCACGAGTCTGTTCCAAACGTTCGTTCAGGTCGGCAGTGCTCATCTCTCTGATTGCTTCTTGCTTTTTCATTGTGTACTTCCTCCAAATTATTCGACATAATCTCTTCTAACAACAAACTTCGTGGTGACGGGGAGCTTCTGTGCGGCAAGACGGAGAGCCTCTTTGGCAATGGCCAACGGCACGCCTTCTGCTTCAAACAGCATGTGACCCGGGGTTACACGAGCTACAAAGTATTCGGGATCGCCCTTACCTTTACCCATACGGACATCCAAAGGCTTCTTGGTGATGGGTTTGTCAGGGAAAATGCGGATCCAGATTTGGCCTTCACGCTTCATATAACGGGTGACGGCCTGACGGGCAGCCTCGATCTGACGGGCAGTAATCAAAGCCTCTTCCAGTGTCTTGATTCCAAAAGAGCCAAAAGCAAGTTCATGGCCGCGGTGGGCATTACCTTTCATCTTGCCTTTTTGTGGCCTTCTGTATTTTTGTCTTTTAGGTTGTAACATACTCAGTCAACTTTTAAAGATTAAACACGATCATTTACGTTTGCCTTCGCCACGGCGAGGGGCACGTCCGGCAGGTCGCGGAGCGCCAATTTGCTTTTTCGCATGAGCGTTGACGGAAGTGGGCACCAACTCGGGCTTGCCGAAAATTTCACCTTTACAGATCCATACCTTGATGCCAAGACGGCCGTATGAGGTATGGGCTTCCACCAAGGAGTAGTCAATGTCGGCACGCAGCGTGTGCAACGGGATGCGGCCCTCCTTGTACGACTCGGAACGTGCGATTTCAGCACCTCCGACACGACCCGAAATCAGAATCTTGATGCCTTCGGCTCCCATTCTCATGGTTCCGAACGAAGCGGTCTTGATGGCGCGGCGATACGACACGCGGCCTTCAATCTGCTTGGCAATGGTGCTTGCCACGATGTAAGCGTCAAGCTCCGGTCTCTTGATTTCGTTGATGTTGATTTGGATTTCCTTGTTGGTGAGCTTCACCAGCTCTTTCTTCAACTTGTCGACTTCCTCGCCACCCTTGCCGATGATCATGCCCGGGCGAGCGGTGAAGATGGTGACAGTGACATACTTCAAGGAACGTTCGATGGCGATCTTTGAGATGCCGGCTTTGCCGAGACGGGCGTTCAGATACTTGCGAATCTGATCGTCCTCAACGAGCTTAGCCGAAAAGTCTTTTCCGCCAAACCAATTGGAATCCCATCCTTTGATGATTCCCAATCTAAGACCTATAGGATTAGTTTTTTGTCCCATTATTTAAATCTTTTTGTTCTCCAATTATTCTTCGTTAGCAATTCTGCTGTCCACAATGATCGTAACGTGGTTAGAGCGTTTGCGGATGTGGAATGCACGTCCGTGGGGGGCGGCTTGGATACGCTTCAGTGTGCGGCCTTCGTCAACCCAAATCTCTTTCACGTAAAGGTTGCTGTCTTCAACGCGCTTGCCTTCGTTTTTGGCTTCCCAGTTGGCTATGGCCGAACGGAGCAGCTTGTATACCGGCTTGGCAGCATCTTTAGTCGAGTATTGCAACGAGTGCAGTGCCAACTCCACCTTCTGGCCTCTAATCATGTCGGCCACAAGGCGCATCTTGTAAGGTGATGTCGGGTGATCGTTCAGACGAGCGATGGCGACATTCTTGCGCGCTTCTTTCAAAGCTTCTGCTTTTTTATGTTTTCTTGCTCCCATTGTTACCTAATATTACTTTTTACCTTTATCTTTGTTACCTGCATGACCTCTGAAGATTCTGGTCGGAGCGAACTCGCCCAGCTTGTGACCCACCATGTTCTCGGTCACATAGACCGGAATGAACTTGTTGCCATTGTGGACAGCAATTGTTTGACCGACGAAATCAGGAGAAATCATGGATGCTCTCGACCATGTTTTGATAACGGTCTTCTTTCCGCTTTCAACATTCTCCATCACTCTCTTGAGGAGTTTGTAGTGGATGTATGGTCCTTTCTTTAATGATCTACTCATAGTGTTATGCGATTTTCCTGATTATTACTTCTTTCTTCTGTCAATGATATACTTGTTCGAAGCGGCCTTCGGCGAGCGGGTCTTGTAACCCTTTGCCGGCAAGCCCTTGCGTGAGCGAGGATGTCCGCCTGAGGCGCGGCCCTCACCACCACCCATCGGGTGGTCAACCGGGTTCATAACAACGCCACGGGTATGTGGACGGCGGCCTTGCCAGCGGCTGCGGCCGGCCTTGCCCGACTTCTCAAGGTTGTGGTCGGCATTGGAAACAGAGCCGATGGTAGCCTTGCAAGTTTGGAGGATCATACGGGTTTCGCCTGAGGGCATGCGAAGGATGGCGTACTTGCCGTCGCGGCTCATCAGTTGGGCATAACTGCCGGCACTGCGGGCCATCTTTGCGCCTTGGCCAGGACGAAGCTCAATGTTGTGGACAATGGTACCAAATGGGATGTCGCTCAGATAGAGCGTGTTGCCCACGTTAGGTTGGATATCCTTGCCAGAATAGATTTCCTGACCGACCTTCAAGCCAGAAGGAGCGATGATGTAGCGCTTCTCACCGTCCTTGTAGAACACAAGGGCGATACGAGCAGTACGGTTCGGGTCATATTCAATGGTCTTCACAACGCCCGGAACACCATCCTTGTCGCGTTTGAAGTCAATGATTCTGTACATTTTCTTATGGCCGCCGCCTCTGTAGCGGACAGTCATTTCACCGCTGGAGTTACGGCCGCCCGTTCTCTTTTTGGGTCTCAGTAACGACTTCTCGGGTTTGTCGGTCGTAATCTCGTCAAATGCGCTAATCACTTTGAAGCGCTGACCTGGTGTAGTTGGTTTATATTTCTTTAAAGCCATGATCAGATGTTGCTATAAAAGTCAATTGTGTAACCTTCTCTCAATGTCACGACAGCTTTCTTGAAAGCGGCAGTCCTACCGGTGATGGCGCCAGACTTCGTGTAGCGTGACTTCTTTTTACCTGCATAGTTCATCGTGTTGACGGCCTCAATCTTCACGTCGTAGAGCTTTTCGATAGCGTCCTTGATTTGATACTTGTTGGCGTCCTTGTCGACGATGAAAGCGAACTTGTTCAGCTTCTCGCTGATAGCGGTCATCTTTTCAGTAATGACGGGTTTCTTTATGATAATCATCTTTATCTCGAGTTATAATCGTTAAACATTAACCTAGAATTTCGTCGATAGGCATGATAGCGCTTTCGGTGAGGAAAATCTTCTTGGCTTTCAGAATATCATAAGTGTTCAGGTTGCGGGCCAGCATCACTTCAGTGCGCTGGATGTTGCGTGCGGAAAGCACCACATTCATGTTTGGCTCGGCAAACACGAACATGTTTCTTTCTCCGTTCACCTTGAAAGAGTCGAGAATCCGAACCATCTGCTTCGTCTTGGGGGCTTCAAAGCTGAAGTCCTCGATGACCGTAATGGCTTGGTCGGTGATTTTGCTCTACAAGGCCGACTTGCGGGCCAATTCCTTCACTTTCTTGTTCAGTTTGAAGCTGTAGTCGCGCGGCTTGGGGCCAAACACGCGAGCTCCACCTCTGAGGAGGGGCGATTTGATGTCGCCACGGCGCGCACCGCCCGTACCCTTCTGACGGAAGAGCTTGCGGGTGCTGCCCGACAACTCGCTGCGTTCCTTAGACTTGTGAGTGCCTTGACGTTGGTCGGCAAGATATTGTCTCACTGCAAGATACATCACATGTTCATTGGGTTCGACACCGAAAATGTTGTCATTCAGCTGAACCTTGCGGCCTGTATCTTCGCCTTTGATGTTATACACTGTTAACTCCATCTTTCAATCATTAAATAACCGTTATTATGGCCCGGAACGGCGCCCTTCACCACTAATAAATTCTTTTCGGGAACCACCTTCATGACAAGGAGGTTCGTCACTTTTACCTTATGGTTACCCATCTGGCCAGCCATGCGCAATCCTTTGAAAACTCTCGAAGGATAAGCGCAAGCGCCGATGGAACCAGGTTTTCTCAAGCGGTTGTGTTGACCGTGAGTTGCTTGACCAACGCCATTGAAATGATGGCGTTTCACTACACCTTGGAAGCCTTTTCCTTTGCTGATGCCACTGACATCAACATACTCGCCTTCCATAAACACATCGACGGTGACCGTTTCGCCTAAATGTTTTCTGTGGCCTTCTTCGAAACGCGAGAACTCGCGCACCAGTTTCTTAGGAGTCGTGCCGGCCTTGGCAAAGTGACCAAGCTCGGCCTTGGAGGTGTTCTTCTCCTTCTTCTCGTCGAAACCTAACTGGATAGCGCTGTAACCGTCTTTCTCAATCGTTCTGACTTGGGTGACAACGCATGGACCTGCCTCGATGACAGTAACGGGAACCATCTTGCCGGCCTCGTCATAAATGCTTGTCATACCAATCTTTTTTCCTAGTAATCCTGACATGCTACTTTAGCTTTTTAATTTGTTGTACTAGATAGGTTTAATTACAATTTGATTTCTACTTCCACACCACTGGGGAGCTCCAGCTTCATCAGTGCGTCAATCGTCTGAGAAGTCGAGTTGTAGATGTCGAGCAAACGCTTGTAGGTCGAAAGCTCAAACTGTTCTCTCGATTTCTTGTGGACGAAAGTCGAACGCAAGACCGTGTAGATCTTCTTGTTGGTCGGCAACGGAATAGGACCGCTGACGACGGCTCCAGTCGACTTAATGGTTTTAACGATCTTTTCGGCCGATTTGTCAACCAAGTTATGATCGTGCGACTTCAATTTGATTCTAATTCTCTGGCTCACAATAATTATTTTTATTGAATTGTTTGCTTAAATGAATAATAGTCTCATTGAAGAAGCTGTTGAAGATGACGATACCTTGTTTGAAAAGTACCTGGATGCCCCCGACAGCATCACCGAAGCCGATCTCATAGGTCAGATACGCAAGG
>JBGYWU010000150.1:0-32337 GCA_041842265.1 Candidatus Limimorpha sp.
AACTTACTGACCTTTTGACTTCTTAACTTACCTTATTCTTGGCAAACTATTTCAAATAGTAACATTCCCTGCGTTTCCCTCTGTTTCCCTTAATTCTTAATGACTGATTATGCATACTGCATGACCTATGACTTGTCAAGTGATATTGGAGCATTGCTTGGCTTTCCAAGTTCTGGAATGAATTGTTTGAGGAATTTTGTTCAGTTGTCCCTATTTACAATAAGTTGCTAAGGTGTACTATATTGTATGAACAATCGGTAGACTGTCATTATTCTTCTTGTGTGGATGTCAACGAGCAGGCCGAAACCGCCTTAAAACTTTGGCCCAATCCGGCTTCAGAAATACTTCTTATCACCTCAGAAGACCTGCTTCAAATGAAAATTTTCAGCATGGACGGCAACCTTTTGATGGGCCTTGACAAAGGCTGTGAATCCATCAATGTGAGCAGTTTGCCCTTAGGATGCCACTTATTGAAAGCCACCTTTACCAATGGCCGCACTGCCATGCAGAAGTTTGTGAAGGAATAACCTCACACGCTGAATCTGCATAATCATGAAAAAAAGAATCGGGAGAAATTGGCTCTCCCGAATTAATATGTAGGCTGGTTTGGACTTTTGCCCCCGTGTCATTGCAGGCAACGCAAATGGACTGCTTCGCCGTCCTTCTTCCCAATGGCCGCCAAAGCCCTAAAGGAGGGAGGCCAGAATCACTGACTGAAACGCATTTACTTCGCCACCACCAGCTTCAGTGTCTGGCTACCCCGTTCCGAAACGGCGTTGATGAAATAAATGCCTGAATCAAGAGTGTTCAAATAATATTCCAATGTCGTGTGGTTCAAGCCGTTGAAGTCGTAAGAATAAAGGCTGCGTCCCATAAAGTCGTACACCGTCACCTGAGCCCTAACACCTTCCATTAATGCCACATGAACCTCTTCGTGTGAAGGATTGGGAAACACTGCGATGATATTATCGGACACATTCCCGTCAGGTTCCTTCACTTGCAGTAATTCCAAAGCCTGTGAGAAATCAGGAATGCCATACCCGTATTGGCTGTCAGGGTTTTCGGCACGGTTGCCGCAAGCCCGAATGGCGTCACACATCTCCTGCACCGTTGCGTAAGGACGGGCTTGGCGCAAACACGCCACTGCGCCAGCCAACACGGGTGTGGCAAACGAGGTGCCGTTGCCATTGTAATAGGGCCACCAGTCGCCATAACCCGAAGCTACGTAGGTACCTTCTCCCATAGCCATCACGTCGGGCTTGATACGGCCATCGTAAGTCGGGCCTACCGAACTGAACTCAGCGCGATTGCCCGAGGCATCAACAGCTCCGACGGTAAGTATCTGCTCAACATCAGCTGGGATGCCCAAAGTGCAAATGCCATCTCCCTCATTGCCGGCAGCATTCAGGCAAATCATGCCACGGCTTGCGGCAATTCCGGCACCGACCGACATCGGGGCGGTATGGCCGTCAAAATGTTCAAAGGGATGGTTCCAGTTTGTCATGTCGAAATCAATATATCCCAACGAAGTAGTGCACACATCAACGCCCAAGCTATCGGCATATTCTGCGCCCGATACCCAATTGTATTCCTCAACGATGTTCTCGCTATTGCCATCTTCGGTATGGATAAGGTAATAGGAAGCCTTAGGAGCTGTACCTACCATCGTATTGGGGTCATAAGCGGCCATGGTACTTAGGCACGAGGTGCCGTGTGTGCCTTGTGAATACACCGAATTGGAACCATACACAAAGTCACGGGTGCCAAGCAAACGGCCTTCCGCACGCATGTTGTCGAAACAGGATTGGTCTTCAGTACCTTCGAATCCACCATCAAGTACTGCAATCACGACACCGGTGCCGTCATAACCCTGCTCATGCAAAAAGTCAACCTTCAGTTGGGTGACTTGTTCTTCGGCACCGCCATAATAACCACGAGTTCCACGGAGGCTCGCGCCAGGCTTCAGCTCATCGGCCAGCCAGCGTTCCTTGGCTTGTTGTGCCTTGGGGTCGTTGAGGCAGTTGCGCACTGTCGTTACGCAATCAAGGGTGTTGATGGCGTCAATCACGCTGGGGTCAGTAACATGCACCGAAACGCCGTTCAGCCACTTGGAGGGATTGAGCAGCTCGGCACCACAAGCCACCACAGCCTGAAGATATTGAGGGTTGACAGGAATGTCGTATTCGTCAATAGCAACCCCCAAATTGGCACGGCGTTGCAAGGCCCGCGCACTCAGGTAAGCCTCAGGGTTGTCGATGGAAAAAGGTGAGTTGTCCTTGTCTTTGAACTGCACCCAGTAGATGTCGGTCGCAACCTGCGCTTGGGCAAGCATCGTAACCGCAAGAAACAAAAGTAATAAAGAAACTTTCCTCATAGTCATTGAATTTTAATCTATTGCGTGATATTTATTAAGTAAAAAACCAGGCAAAAATAACGAATTTTCCCAACACCGAAGGCAGTTTCATACAAAATCCGTACTTTTGCCAAAATTCCAAAACACAGGTCATGCGCATCGATATCATCGCAGTTTTCCCCGAAATGTTTGAAGGGCCTTTCACCGAGTCCATCATCAAACGTGCTGCGAACAAAGGCATTGTGGAGATTGGATTGCACAACCTCCGCGATTACAGCACTGACAAGCACCACAAGGTGGACGACTACGCGTTTGCCGCCGGAGCGGGCATGGTGATGATGATTGAACCCGTAGACAATTGCATCAGCCATCTGAAAAGCCTGCACACCTACGACGAGGTCATCTACATGAGTCCTGATGGCGAGCTCCTTGACCAGGCTTTATGCAACCAACTCTCGATGAAGCAAAACCTTATCATCCTCTGCGGGCACTACAAAGGCATTGACGAACGCATTCGCGAACATCTGATTACCAAGGAAATAAGTATCGGCAACTATGTCCTTTCCGGAGGTGAATTAGGAGCCGCCGTTTTGGTTGACAGTTTGGTGCGCCTCATCCCCGGTGCCTTGGGCGATGAGACATCGGCCCTCTCCGACTCGTTTCAGGACGGGCTGGTGTCGCCTCCCGTGTATACCCGTCCAAGAAACTACAAAGGATGGGAAGTCCCGGAAGTCCTGCTGTCGGGCAACGACAAGATAATCAGTGAGTGGCGACTTGAGCAGGCCATTGAACGCACCAAAGAGCGTAGGCCGGAGCTGTACGAAAAATTCAAAAAAAGCTGATATTCCTCGTTACGTATTGAAATTATTCGTATTTTTGCACCCAATTTTGGAGAAAATATACAAAAATATATAGAAATGAGCAAAAATGCACTAATTCAATTCGTTGAAGATCAAATTGTTGTAAAAGATTTTCCGAAGTTCAAGACGGGCGACACCATCACGGTGACTTACAAGATTGTTGAAGGACAAAAAGAACGTCTACAGAGATTCCAAGGCATCGTCCTGAAGCGCAGCGGGCAAGGCAAGGTGGGATCTTTCACCATCCGCAAGATTTCAAACAACGTCGGTGTTGAGAGATGTTTCCCTATTGCCTCTCCCATGATTGAGAACATTGAAGTGAACAAGAGGGGTGATGTCCGCAAGGCACGCATTTACTACCTCCGTGGTCTGCGTGGCAAGAAGGCCAAAATCAAGGAACTCAAGAGCTGATTGTTCTTCATGGACAACGCAAAAAAGCTCCGAATTGCTTCGGAGCTTTTTTGTTTTCGACCCTATTCTTTCAAAACTGAAAACAAGAACTGTCCGCCGACTTTGAACATTGTGCCCCATCACACTCGGATAGGCTTCGCTTCTTCATTTCTTTTTCCCTGTTTGAAGATCTTCGTCCTCAGCATAAACACAGTAAGGACAGACCAGAAGGCAACCAAAACACCCAGCGTAATCCATGTCGCTCTCAGACTTTGTGGAGCATAGCCCATCAAGAGCAATACAGGAAAACCGAGCACGATGGCAGACAGGGTTTGCAACACCAAATTGTTGGCGGCAGGCGTCTCAAATTTCGGGTCGATTTCGCGCAGCAGAATCATGCCGTTGCTGGCCGTGCCCGTCAGCATGCCGAACATCGAGAAGAACCCCTCGAACTTGTAATCGGAATACAGGTGTTTGGAAATCGCCAGCACAAAAAAGAAAGTAACAATTGCGCCCAAGGTGCAAATGATGGCGAAGGGCAACACGAACTTGCCGAAGTTCTCAAAACTGATGGCCGCCGTGCCCGCCACAATCATGATATCGAAGCAGAAACCGCCGATTCGGTTCAGCATATAATTGTTGATGTATTCGCGGCTCATCAGCTTAGCCTTCTTGAAGCGCTTCAGAATGTTCTTGAAGAGAATGCCGAATAATGTGCCAATCAGGAAGTTGAAACCCCAGAGCATAGGTTTAAGTGTATTGGTGCCGAACTGACCCAACTCCATGCCTTGAATCCAATTGGTGAGCAAATAGACGAGGAAATATACAAACAGCACCATGCAAATCTGCACTGAGAGCTTGTCAATTGACTCTGCATCGGGAATCTCCCCCTTGCCTTCGTAATCCTCAAGCTTGTTTGCCTGTTTCTCAACGATTCTCATTCGAGAAAGCGCTCCTTTCCGACGCAAAATGTTCATATACACAACACCCACCACACTTCCAACGATAAAGCCCATCGCGGCAATGGAAAGGCCGAAGTCGGCACCGGGGAAGTCAACTCCCTGCTCAGTGGCCCAACCCGAAAAAATTTTGCCAAAATTCAAAGCCTGGCCTGGCCCCTGCCCATAGCCCATGGGCAACAACAGTCCCGCAGCAAAAAACAGTTTTCTCCCGAAATAAAAGAACGGGATAGAGACGATTAATCCCACTATGCCTTGAATGACGTAGGTGGAGGCAGTCAATGCTCCCGTCTCAATCACCTTCATCGCCGATGATTTTGACTCCACTTTATTGTTTTTCAGGGCCAGGGCCACAAAGCCCAAGCCCAAAGCATGATAGGTTACAATTTCCATCGCGGGTTTGTTGATGAGTCCCTTGCATTCAGGAATAGCCTTGAAGATGAGCAACAGAAGACCTCCAAGCAGTGCAGAAGGCAGCAGGCTCTTTTTCAGGAAGGGCACCTTGGTGCGCAACACATTGCCCAAAAGCAAGGCCGTAGCCAAAATAAAGAATTGCACCAACCATTGCCAAGCCTCAGGCCGGTCAAAGGTCATTACGGAAGAGTCAAGAAGTACCATAACAATAGAATTTCAGTTTGCAAAGATAAGAAAATATGACGACAGAAAGGTGGGATGAATTGAAACGATGTTTTCGGGAAAAACGAACGCCACATCCCGAACAATGTAATACCTAACGGTAATTATGTTAATTTTGCGGCATGAAAAAACCGCTTGAGTTGTTCCTTACTTTCTTTCAGATCGGGGCTTTCACCCTAGGTGGCGGCTACGCCATGCTGTCGATAGTGGAACAGGCAGTTGTGGACAAAAAAAAATGGATCCCAGAAGATGAGTTTTGGGACATGATTGCCGTGGTGCAGTCGCTCCCAGGGGTCTTTGCAGTAAACACGGCATTGTATGTCGGGCACAATGTAGCCGGCAAACGGGGTGCTTTTGCCGCCATGCTTGGAGCAATCATTCCCTCTATCACCATCATCCTGCTGTTGGCCACCGTCTTTCGTGAATACCGCGACCAACCCGTGGTGGAACGCGTCTTCAAGGGCATACGTCCCTGCGTGGTGGCCCTCATCCTCGCCCCCTCGCTGCGCATGATCAAGTCGGCCAAAGTCACATGGAAGACCGCTATCATTTCTATCGCCACGGTGTTTCTCATCCGGTGGTGCAAGATTTCTCCAGCCTACGTCATCCTCGCCGCCATCGCGGGCAGCCTCATCTACGTGCTCATTATTAATAAGAAGACCAAAAAGAAAATGGAGAAGTCATGATACACCTGCAACTGCTTTGGGTATTCGTCAAAATCGGAGTGCTCGGCTTCGGTGGCGGCTATGCCATGCTCTCGCTCATACAGCACGAAGTAGTGGACCATTACGCTTGGATGACCTCCGCGGAATTTACCGACATGGTAGCCATCTCTCAAATGACTCCCGGCCCCATTTCCATCAACTTGGCCACTTATGTGGGCTACAACACGGCAGGCCTCGGTGGTTCGCTATTGGCTTCGTTTGCGCTCTGCCTGCCCTCTATCATTATGGTGTACCTCATCCTAAAACTTTTCATGAGCAAGAAGAACAATTCACTGATGGACAATACGTTGAATGGCCTAAAACCCGCCATTGCCGGACTTATCTTCGCTGCCGGTCTCTCCATGATGAGCCTCCAGAACTTTCCTGACTTCGGTCGAGGACATAATAATTTCAGTGTCATCATCTGCGTTATAGCCTTTGTGGCCTCCTATTTCTTCAAGACCAACCCGATTTTGCTTATTGTACTCTCGGGCGTGGTGGGGTTTTTTGTTTTTTGACTCCAAATGGGATAAATGACGTCTCTACATTGCGTTTCGCATCAAAGACGAACGCATTTTCCCCTCATCCACATGTCCGTCGTAACCATTGCCGACAAAGCCTCCACCAGAACCACGGCTCTCGGCAAGGCACATGCATCATGTCGCCCTTTGACGGCAATTTCACAGGTCTCACATGCCCGATTCACCGTCTGTTGCGGTTTCGCAATGCTCGGAATCGGTTTGAATGCCACACGGAAAACAATGTCGTTGCCGTTGGTAATGCCCCCCTGAATGCCGCCAGAATGGTTTGTTGCAGTGGTGACATGACCGTCTCTGCATATAAAACTGTCGTTGACCTCTGAGCCTCTCATCCTGGACATGGCAAAGCCGTCACCTATCTCAAAGCCCTTCACTGCTGGTAGGCTGAACATGGCATGCGCCAACTCGGCAGAGAACTTGCCGAACATGGGCTCGCCCAAGCCCGCAGGAACACCCGTAATATGGCATTCGGCAATACCGCCTGCCGTATCGCCTTCCCGTTGAGCCTGTTCCGCATCGCCCATGAACATTACCTCGGCAACCACCTGAATATCCTTTTCTTTCAGAATCTGCTTGGCAATGGCACCTGCCACAACAATAGGCAAAGTTGTTCGTGCAGATGCTCTCCCCCCGCCTTTCCAGTCGCGGAGGCCGTATTTCTGCTCCCATGCGAAGTCGGCATGTGATGGACGAAAAACATCTTTCATATCCCCGTAATCCTCTGATTTGCAATCCTCATTCCGAACCAAAAAGGCAATTGGAGTACCCAAAGTAATGCCATCAAGCAGTCCAGAGAGCCATTCGATGCAGTCGGGTTCCTTGCGTTGCGAACTCGTTTTGGATTGCGCCGTCTTGCGTCTAAACAGTTCTTTATCAATGAAATCAAAATCGATTTTCAATTGCGAAGGGCATCCGTCGATAACGCCACCGACAGCTACGCCGTGAGATTCGCCGAATGTCGTAAGCCTAAATATGTGGCCGATGGTATTCATAGCGACAAAAGTACGCTTTTTTGGCCAGTATCATCGAAATTAATTATTTTTGCAGCCACAATGGACAAAAAGAGCACAAATAACGTCAGGATAAGGAACAAACGAGCTTCGTTCGAATATTTCCTGCAAGAAACGATGACAGCGGGCATTGTGTTGACAGGAACGGAAATCAAATCCATCCGTGAAGGCAAGGCAAGTCTCATCGATTCATACTGCGCATTCAAGGGCGACGAGCTGTTTGTCGTTGGGATGCACATCGCTGAATACGCGCAGGGCACCTACAACAACCACAACCCTAAACGAGACCGCAAGCTGCTGCTCAATGCCAGAGAGTTGCGCAAGTTGAAAAACAAAGTGCAGGAGAAGGGATTAACCATCATCCCCGTCACTTTGTTTATTAATGAAAAAGGGTTGGCCAAAATGGACATTGCCCTTGCCAAAGGCAAGCATTACTACGACAAGCGCGAGAGCCTGAAAACAAAGGATTCAAAGCGCGAGCTGGAAAGAATGGACCGGTATTAATCAGAAACAGAAGCAATATCCTACACGGAGCGCAATGGGAGAAGCGTAAGGCGTATCCATTTCCCCTGTCATCATACCCCAACTCAAGTTGTAAAGCAACATCAAATACACGTTGCTGCCACCTTTGGAATATTGCCGGTATCCTCCACCCACAAACACACTGTTGAACCATTTGCTGCCCGTTGTGGTGTGATTCCATCGGGAGAAGCCATACATCACCTCGTCTTCGACATGGACAAACAAACCCTTGTATACCTGAAAATTGGTATAAGGCGCCATACCAAAATAATGGGCATAGGAGCTGCCTAAGACTTTATTGAAGTCACATGTCAACTCATAAACGCCACGTATGCCGACCTCCCATGGACTAGAAATGCGGTAGCCAAATTGTGGAGCAACGGAAAAGTTGAGATAGTTGCCATACATGCCACCTCCCAAATTTCCACCGACAACGAACTTTCCTTTCATGTCAGGCACATCAGGCAGAAACTGCGCCGAGACTTTGCTGACAAAGCCAAAAAACATCAGACAAAAGGATGCAAGAAATACAAAACGTTTCATTTTCACTATATTTTCCGCAAAAATACAATAAAATCCTTTTCCTCTCGTATCCAATAAAAGTTTATCTTTGTTTTTTTATCACCGCTATGAACCACAAACACATATTATTAATAATCAGCATATTGTTGTTTTTTGGAACAGCTTGCAGAAAAATCAACAACATCAATCCCGACTCAAGTTTGAAGTTGGAGTTCTCGGCAGACACCGTTGTTTTCGACACCGTTTTCACCTCGTTGGGTTCGGCCACGCATGAACTGAAGATTTACAATACACACAGCGACGACTTGAAAATCAGCTCTATAAGGCTTGTCGATGGCGATTCCTCCCCTTTCCGTCTCAACCTTGACGGCGAGAGTGCCACCGAAATACGCGACAAGGTTATTCCCGCCGAGGACAGCCTTTTCACTTTCCTGCGCGTTACCATCAACCCGAACGACCTGAACTCACCTTTTGTGGTGGAAGACGAATTGGAGTTTATCACCAATGGAAACACGCAGACCATCAAGCTCTTGGCTTGGGGACAGAATGCCAATTACATCGTGGCGGACAAGTCGGTTACTATAGGTGGCGTGAAATATCCCTACCATATTGTGGCCGATAGTCTCCAAACCACCGTATGGACCAAAGAAAAACCCTACGTCATTTACGGTTACGCCCTCATCAACTCATACGGGACATTGAGAATCGAAGCCGGGACAAGGGTCTACTGCCACCATGGGGGCGGCATCCTCGCCTGGAGTGACGGACAACTCATCATCGATGGTACCGCCGACGAACCCGTCGTCGTGCAAGGCGACCGTCTGGAATCCTATTACAATGACACACCCGGACAATGGGAACAGATTCTGATGATGGATGGCCGTGCCGGCGCCGACCACCGCATCAGCCATGCCATCATCCGCAACGGTGCCATCGGACTCAACTGCCAGTCGGCACTGAAAGCCACGGAATGCGCCTTGCGCATCGACAACACCGTCATCGAAAACCAAAGCGGCTACGGACTGTTTTCCATACTCTACGCCGTTGAAGCAAAGAATTTCGTCATCGCCAACTGCGGTTTTGCCAACTTCTGGGCCTTTGGCGGCGACTATCGTTTCGTACACGGCACCATAGCCAACTATTGGAATGCCAACGAACACAACAAAAACGAAAACGCCGTGTTGGTGACAAACTACGCCTTAGATGGCAACAACGAACCCTTCTACTATCCTTTCCGCATGGAGATGGCCAACTGCATCATCTATGGCAAGCAAAAGGACGAAATCAAGACCACCTTCAAAGCCGAAGCCGACTCCATCTACAACTTCGACCACTGTCTCATCAAATCGGAGAAATACAATGGCGGCATGGCCGGTTTCAGCCGTTGCCTCTTCAATCTCGACCCCCACTTTGCCGATCCGAACAAGCCTGATTGCCACATCGACAGCATTGCATCGCCGGTCATCGGCATGGGCAATCCGCTGATTGGCAACGAAGTGCCTTGCGACTTGGACGGCATTTCGCGCATAGGCGCGCCCGACATCGGAGCATACCAGTATGTTGGGAACTAATACACCACCTTAGCTTTCAAGGTCTTCTTGTTGCCAACGCCATCAGTCACCACCACTTTCACATTGTTGGTACCTTTCTTCATCTTCTCATCGAATTCGTAATAGAGCAGGTTGTTTTTGGCGTCGTATTGGCCAAGCACCCACATATCGTCAAGGTAAATGTCGTAGGTTTCAATGCCCGTCATGTCGTCGGAAATCTTGAAACGCAACGACTTCAACTCCTTCACCGATTGTCCGTCTTTGAAATTGGACGCCCTGACGGTAGGGGCGACCGAGTCGACCTTGACAGTAAACTCGCCCATGTTGTAGGTCTTTACCTCCATGCAGCCGTTATTCATCGTGCCACCCAATGAGAATACCTTTCCGGTATTGTCGATACTGGCGATATACAGTCTCTTATCGGTGGCCCATTTCTCGTCGGGACGGATACGCACCGTAAATTTCTTGAAAGTGGACATTCCATCATCGCCAAAACGATAAATGCGTGAGCAACAGCCTGCTTCGTCGCGTTGGCCTGTTTGAACCCACTCATCACGGAAAAGCGTGCCGCTTTCCATTGAAACATTGAACTCTTCAATCGTGATGTTGCTGTTGAGCGATGATCCATCGGATTTCACGAGATACTCGCTCCGGCGGCGCATGGGACGCTCCACTTCAACGGGTGCCACGCCCACCAGCTTGAACAACACCGTCGAACTATTTTGCGCATAATCATAGATTTTGAAGCAAACGTTCACCGTGTCGCCTTCCGCCACCGTTACCGTGCCATTCTTCTTTTTGATCATGCGCAACTTGTTGTTCGGGTCAGTCTCAGTGCGCACGTAGCTCAACTTTTTCTCTTTATAATGGCGATAGTCGAGCAGACTGTTCACATAACGCGGCTCGCTGTAGGAGAAGCTGTCGGCCTCCACCTGAAAAGCCAACTCGCCGTCGAGGTAAAGTTCGTATAGATAAGGGCCATTCTTATTCGTCGAAGCACCCACACAGTCGTAGGCACAAACGCCGAATGATATTTCTCCGTTGCCGTATACATACTCCCTTTCTTTAAGGCCATACACCCCTTTTTGGCTCTCGATAAGAGAGAAATACATTGGCTTGATACCACCTTCAAGTGTCGATTCCTCTCCCAAGGGATAAACTGAAACGCCGTTGATTATTGGGCGCACGTTATCCGTGATCTTATAGCCAAAGAACATCGGATTGACGGGTTTCTCGCTTCCAGTATGCCGTATCTCAAAGTGAAGATGGGGGCCTCCCGAACCGCCCGAGTTGCCTGAAAAGCCAATCAAGTCGCCTTTTTTCACAGGAAACTTGTCATTATCGGGATAAATCTGCGAAGTGTACTTTTTGTTCTTGTATTGGTACTGCTTCACGTACTTGCCGATCTCGATCGAGAAGCGCTGCATGTGGGCATACACAGAAGTAAAGCCATCGTAATGCGTGATATACAACACGTTACCATATCCGTATGGTGACACACCGATACGACTGACATAACCATCAGCAACAGCATACACCTTTTTGCCTTCTACGCCTTGGGTCTTGAGGTCAATACCTCCGTGGACGTGGTTGGGACGGATTTCAGCAAAAGTAGCCGACAGTTGGATTGGGATGTCCATGGGATTGCCGTATTCAGGATACGTTTGGGCCAAAGTTCCCATAGTGGCCGAAACAGCAAGTAAAACCAACAAATAACGCATTTTTGTCATCATTGTAAAGCCCATTTATGAATTAATAGGCAAAGATACACCTTTTTTCCTATTTTTGCACCGTTTTATCCACAAAACGATGCGCCGTCAAACAAGAAAAGAGAAAATCCAAGGCTGGCTCTCATCGCCATACATGCTGCTGGCGTACCGGTTACTGGCCACCTTAATGGTGATCAGTCTCAGTCGTTGGATGCTCTATCTGTTCAACAGCCAGTTTTTCCACCAGCTGACGACGGCACAAGCCTTGGCACTTTATGTGCAAGGCATGCGTTTCGACCTGCCTATTGTATTCGGAATCAACATTTTGACACTATTATTCTATTGTTTTCCATCGCGAGTCATTTATCATGGCAAGTTGCAAACCTTTATCGACATCATTTACATCGTCGCAAATGCCGCTGCCGTCTCCCTGAATTTCTTAGACATCGTGTGTTTCCATTTCTTTGGGAAACACCTCACCATCAACTTCATCAAGCTACTCATCCATTCTGACGAAGTGTCGTTTGGCGTGGTGAGGCAATTCTTCTTCGACTATTGGTACCTATTGGTTATTTTCATTCTTTTTGTGCTGATTATCATTGTAGTAGCTCAACACACCCAACTCCAAAAACCCGAGAAAGAAGAGAAGCCACACTGGCAGCTCAGGCAGGCTGTCAGTTTGGTTGTCATGCTATTGCTAGCTATTGTAGCCAGTCGAGGCGGCCTGCAAGCCAAAACCATCTCGTCAAAGACGGCCATGCAATACACCAACCCACAAAACGCGCCCATCCTGCTCAACACACCGTTTTGCCTCCTCACTCCCCACAACACTGAGCTTGAAGAACGGACAGGGAAATATGAAAGCGGCTTTTCCCCTATCCATTATGACCTGACGGCCAACCGTTTCATAGAAATTGACAGTTTAAGCATGAACAGCCATCCATCCAACGTGGTTGTCATCATCCTGAAAAACGTGGGGCAAGAAATGATGGGATATTACAACACAGACCGACGTTCGCAGCTTACGCCATTCCTTGATTCCCTCTTGGGCAAGAGCCTCACCTTCAATGGCATGTCGAACAGCCGGAGATGTTTGGAAATGCTGCCTGCCATTTTGGCCAGTATCCCATCCATGATGGAGAACGACTTTTTGAGGTCGCCATACGCCACAAATGACTTTGATGCTTTTTGCCAGCACCTGCAAAAGCGGGGCTACAACACCATCTTCATGCACGGCGGCAAGAACGGTGCGCAAGGATTTGATGCCTTCTCGCGGCGTGCTGGATTCGGCAAGTATTTTGGGCGCACCGAATACGGCGACGACAGTGACTACGACGGCCAATGGGGCGTCTACGACGGTCCTTTCCTGCAATACGCCGCCAAAACCATGAACCGTATACACGAGCCCTTTGCCACCACCATATACACCTTGTCGTCGCGTTACCCCTACAAAGTCCCGAAAAACTTCAAACTTCCCAAGGAAAGTTACTTCTGGACAGGATTTGAAAAGACAGTCTATTACGTGGACTACTCCCTTAAGGACTTTTTTAGGACAGCCTCACAGATGCCGTGGTTTGACCATACCCTTTTCGTCATCACGTCCGACAACTCCAACTATGAGCATTTCCATCCCAAATACAGCAACGTTTGGGGCATGTATTCCATCCCTATCGCGTTTTACTGGCCACAAAAAATCAATCCGATGCAAAGCGATGAAATTGCCCAACAGATTGACATTGGGCCCTCCATACTGTCGGCTCTTGAGGTCTACGACACGCTGTTTTCCTTCGGACGCAACCTCTTCGACTCCCTCAGCGAGCCCTCTTTCGTCAGCTACTACAACCTTACCTACCAATATTGTGACGGAACATATTTAGTACAATCTGACGGAGAACGGCCTTTCGGCATTTTCAAGCCTGACAGTGACTCGCTCCTAAGCAACAACCTTGTCGGCAGGTTACAGTGCCCTGACGTATTCGACAAACTCCACCATTTCCTGCAGGAATACAACAACAGAATGATTAAGAACGAATTGTCGCTGAAACGAGACTTTGACACCAAACACGAAGCTCTTGAACCAGATTCGACACAAAACAGACCATTATGAAACACAAAAGCGACAAAAACGGTACCGTTTACTCCACCAACCCCGATTATGCCTTCGACTTTGGAGAGGAAGATGCCCCTACCTTAAAGCCTTCCAAACAGCACCTCCGCATAATGCTCGACAAGAAGCAGCGAGGAGGCAAAAAGGTGACACTCATCACAGGCTTTCAGGGCGCAGAATACGACCTTGCCGTGTTGGGAAAAGAATTGAAAACAGCTTGTGGCGTTGGAGGAAGCACTAAAGACGGTGAAATACTGATTCAAGGCGACTTTCGGGAGAAGGTGCTGGCCTTGCTGCTTCGGAAAGGATATGACAAAACGAAAATCAGTGGAATTTAAACCGACCACACCTTGCCAAAACATGGTCATCAGCCAAAATACAGTTAAAAACACAACATTATGATAAAGAAATATTTAGAAATACTCAGCGGTATTGGAAGAAACATGAATTTGGATTCGGCAACTTCACTCGGCATTGCAGAGGGCATTGCCTGTGTCTCACTAATTGCCGCAGGCATACTTTTATACTTCATCGCCCGCCTCATCATCAGCAAGACCGTGCACGTACTCATCAAAAAGACACCTTCAAAATACGACGACCTGCTGATCAAGAACAGAGTGTTCGTGCGCATTTGCCTCCTTATCCCAGCCATCCTCATCAGGTTCTTCATCGAAGACACCTTGCCTGATTTCCCTGAGGCTGCAGCTGTCATCACCAAAATCACAAGAATCTACGAGATTGTCGTTTACACTTCCATCCTTTTGGCGATGGTGAATACCGCCCACGAATTCTACAACTCGTTTGAGACCTCGAAACTAAAGCCCATTGAAGGTTTGGTGCAAGTCATCAAAGGCATACTCATCGCGGTTTGCGTGCTGCTCATTACGGCCTTCCTCTTGGGCAAGAGCCTCGGCACCATTGTCATCGGCCTCGGCACTATCTCAGCGGTACTCTTGCTCATTTTCCAAGACTCTATCAAAGGATTTGTAGGCAGTATACAGCTGTCAATCAACGACATGCTCCGTATTGGCGACTGGATTGCCGTGGGTCCCGCTGACGGCACCGTTCTGGAAATCAACCTCACCACTGTGAAGGTGCGGAATTGGGACAACACCATCACCACCATCCCGACCTACACCCTGGTCTCAAGCCCCTTCACCAACTGGCGAGGCATGTCGGAATCGGGCGGACGACGCATCGCACGCAGTATCAACATTGATGTGAACACAATCCGATACTGCACTCCGGAAATGCTCGAGAATTACAAGCGCTATGAACTCGTAAGAGACTACATCACCAAACGCGAGGAGGAAATCCTGGAATACAACAAAGCCAACCGCATCGACATGAGCGAAATCATGAACGGCCGCCAACAGACCAACATCGGCATCTTCCGCGCCTACATCAAAGCCTACCTCAACAACAATCCCCGACTGAACCACAACCTGACGATAATGGTGCGCCAAATGCAACCCACCGAGTATGGCCTTCCACTTCAAATCTACGCCTTCAGCAACGACAAACAGTGGATCAACTACGAAGAAATCCAAAGCGACATCTTCGACCACGTCCTTGCCGCCACCACAATGTTTGACCTAAAGATTTACCAGAAACGCTGATTCGGAATTGGGCCATGAATGCAGGAATCGTTTTTACGAAGAAATATTTGAAGATGATGTTCAAGTCGCTACGCGACGCCACGCCCGATGAAGTCATTATGGAGTTGGAACACTGCCGGCGCGAGAACCGTCGTCCCGTCAGGGTGCCAAGATATTTCAGGAGCTATTTCAGGGAAAAGAAACCATACGCCGCAAATGGCTTTGAAATGCAGGTGTTTGGGCATGAGGAAAATGCGCGAAAGCTCATCCTCTTCATTCACGGAGGAGCCTTCATCTATCCTCCCGTCTTCTTCCATTGGCGCTTTCTCCACGACCTCGGCATGCGCACACACTGCGACACGCTCATGCCCATCTATCCCAAGTCGCCCGATTACGACTGCAAGTTTGCCGTCAAGACTTTGTCGAATTTTTACAAGACAATCTCAGAATCAATACATTACAAAGAAATTCATCTAATAGGTGACTCTGCGGGGGCACATCTCTGCCTCGTGATGGCGCAAGAAGCGCACAAAAACGGCTATACCACGCCAAAGTCCATCACATTGCTCTCCCCTTGCGTTGACCTCAGTTACACTAAAGAGGAAGAAATGAGGGCACTACAGAATCTTGACAACATGTTGCAGCTCGACCGTATCATGCAACTCAACGCCATCTGGCAGGGCGACTTGCCAGCCGTTCATCCTTGGGTCAGCCCCGTCTTCGGCGACTTCAGCGGCATGAATCACCTGAACGTTTATTACGGTTCCAACGAAATCCTGAAACCCGATTCTCTCTTTCTGAAAGACGCCATGGAGAAGGCTGGCAACACCGCACATTTTTATGAGTTTGAGGGAATGTTTCACACCTTCCCGATGTTCCCAATTCCGGAAGGATTCAAAGCGTTGAAAATGATAGCAAAAGACATCAAAAACTGATCATTGCCTCTGCCCCCTTAAATCATCCTATTTTTTCATCAATATGCAAAAATTCAAAGAATTAATTCGTAACGAGCTTTCCGGTTGGACAGTGTTCGATGTCGTCTGGTTGACGACTGTCTGTGTTGTCATCACCGTGATGTCCATCCTGTTCAAGTACGACAAAGCCAGCGGCCCATATTATTGGATTCACATCGTGGCCTCAGCCTGCGGCACCATCAACGTGGTGCTCGGAGGCAAGGGCAAGCTGTCGAATTATCTTTTCGGATTCATCCATTGTGTTCTGATGATATACATTACCTTGATTTCAAAGCTTTATGCCGACATGGGGGTTACTATCTATAACTTCGTCATGCAGTTTGTGGGATTTTTCACTTGGTCAAGAAACATGAACAAAGAGACCCATGAAGTGATGAAAATCCATGCTAGCGATAAGGTGAGGCTCGTCAGCCTTGCCGTCATCATTGCGGGTACGGTCGGCATCGGACTGCTGATGAGATATTTCACGGACGACATAGCACCCTTTGCCGATGCCGCAAAAGCCGTGATGCAAGTTGTGGCCATGATACTGATGGTCAGAATGTTCAGCGAACAATGGTGGCTTTGGATCGCCATCAACTGCGTCAGCATTTTCATGTACATTAAAGCGGGCAATTTCCCCATCACAATGATGTATTCCGTCTATTTGGTCAATTCCATCATCATGTGCGTGCGCTGGGAGAAAGAAGCATGCGCTAACGACAAACTACTCAAATGAAAGACACACAACGTAACACAAAACTGATCGGCGCTTTGGCCGTGGCCCTTTCCGCCATGCTTTGGGGAGTGGATGGCGTCTTGCTCACGCCCCAGCTCTACAACCTCAACACAGCCTTCGTGGTCTTCGTCATCCACCTCTTCCCCTTCCTGCTGATGAACGTGTTCTTCTTCAAAGAATACCGCCATCTGAGAACCATGACACATTCCGATTTGCTCTATTTCCTGCTCATCGCCCTCTTTGGTGGCGCCTTAGGCACCTTGGCCATCGTCAAGTCGTTGTTCCTGTTGCATTTCAACAATCTGTCGGTCGTGGTACTACTTCAGAAGCTACAGCCAATTTTTGCAGTCATCTTGGCACGCATCATCTTAAAAGAACACATCAAAAAGCATTTTGCCAAATGGGCATGTGTTGCCCTCATCGGTGGATATTTCCTCACTTTCGGTTGGGCCTTGCCCGACTTCAGCACTGAAGGCATCACCACGGTCTATGCAGCATTATTGTCATTGCTGGCAGCATTCTCTTTCGGCAGCTCCACCGTGTTCTCCAAGAAGATTTTAGGCAATTATTCTTTCGTCAGTTCCACCTTCTTTCGCTATGGCTTCACCACGCTCATCATGCTTGTCATCGTGTTGTTTTCAGGCCATATGGGCGACTTCTCGCAGGTCACGCCGCGCAACTGGCTCTTCTTTGCCCTCATAGGCCTGACCACAGGTTCGGGTGCCATCTTCCTCTATTACTACGGCTTACGCCATGTTAGAGCTTCGCTCTCCACCTTCCTTGAACTGATGTATCCCATCACAGCTGTGGTGCTGGACTATTTCGTCAACAGCACAAAGTATTCGGCGGTGCAATGGATTGCTGCATTCGCAATGCTGTTTGCGATTGTGATAATGAATGTGGATGCGCAAAAAAAATAATTTGTTTATCTTTGCAACATCACAAAAAAAGAACGTAACAGCATGGAAAACGAAATAAAGAAAATCTATTCCGGATCTATCGTCAATGCGGAATTCATCGGCAGCGTACTAGAGGAATGCGATATCCGTTTCCTTATCCGCAACTTCCAGGAAGAGAGCCTTGTGGCGGGCTGGGCCGCCGGAGTAATCAATGGAGACGCGTCGGTTTATGTTTTCACTGAGGACTACAACCGCGCCATGCTGCTTTTGGACGAAATCCAAGCCTCCGAAATGGAAGAAGAATAGTCAGTTTTGTAGCATTTCTGCGGCTTCAATACAAGTTGCCACGAAAGCCTTCAAAATTTGCAATTCGGGTATTTCGGCAAGGCGTTCCCTTTTCTGTTTGTAATGATTTTGCAAAATTACATTTTCTATTGCATTTACGGAGCTGTATTACATTTATTTCCCTCCATAGCACGACGCATCAACCATGACTTTCGTACATTATTGTTTTCTTGACCATTGGCGAAAGCGAACTGCATTCATCGTCGAACCATGAGGCCTCGCGTCACATAGTCACGATCTTTTTCCAAATATGTGGCAATAATTAGTGAACTAATGGAAATGCCGCAACCGTTGAGTCTTTGGAATTCCCCGCCCATGCAACAGCAATTTCAATATGAACGTTGTTTTCGATAAACCCTCAATGGTTTTTGACAATGTGAAATTGTTTGTCATGAAAAGCATAAGACAATAGTTTGGCGCAAGTATAGTGTTTTCTATTATGGAGAATCCCTCTCATCTGGTAATTCATTTATGGGAACCATTGGCTGATTGCCAGTAGATTTTCTACATAATGTAATTCAGATAGTTGTACAAAAAAAAGGCTGTATACCATAGATTGGTTACAGCCTTCTTTGTTACCTAATCAAGGTTAAATTCTGAATATCACTTCGTTATTGCAAACATCGACAATGATGGTCTTCGACTTGTCGACTTTGTCGGCCAGCACCCTCTTCGAGAGCGAGTTGAGCAACTCACGCTGCATCATGCGCTTCACGGGACGTGCTCCGTACTGCGGGTTGTAGCTCTGTTTTGCAATGAAGTGGACAGCGGCATCGGTGATGTCGATGCTGATTTCGTTTGCAGCCAGCATCTTCTGGACGCTGCGGAACTGCATCCTCACAATGTCGGCAATCTGGTTTTCGTCCAAAGGCTTGAACATGATGATATCATCGACACGGTTGAGGAACTCCGGGCGCATGAACTGCTTCAGCTGGTCCATCACCTCGTTGCGGGTCTTCTCAAAGACTTCCTCGTCGTTGCTGCCATTGAGCAAGGAGAAGTTCTCCTGGATAATGTTCGCTCCGATGTTGGAGGTCATGATGACAATGGTGTTCTTGAAATCGACGGTACGTCCCTTGTTGTCGGTCAGACGGCCGTCGTCCAAAACTTGCAGCAATATGTTGAACACATCGGGGTGAGCCTTCTCGATTTCATCCAACAGAATGACAGAATACGGCTTACGCCGCACAGCCTCAGTCAATTGTCCGCTTTCCTCATATCCCACATATCCAGGAGGTGCTCCGATGAGTCGAGACACCGTATGCCGTTCCTGATACTCCGACATGTCGATACGCACCATGGCGTTCTCGTCGTCAAACAGGAACTCCGCCAAGGCTTTGGCCAACTCGGTCTTACCCACTCCTGTAGTACCCATGAAGATGAAAGAACCTATAGGCCGCTTGGCGTCTTGCAAACCGGCACGGCTACGCCTGATGGCATCGCTGACGGCGGTGATAGCCTCTTCCTGACCCACTACGCGCTTGTGCAGTTCGTCTTCAAGGTGCAAGAGTTTTTCACGCTCACTCTGCATCATCTTGTTGACCGGAATGCCCGTCCAACGCGAAACGATTTCGGCCACATCACTGGCACTAACTTCCTCGTCCACCAAAGGATGGTCGCCTTGTGCCTCATTCAGGTCGGCTTTGGCCTTCTCTATGGCAGCCTCTGCCTCTCGAATCTTGCCGTAACGCAATTCAGCCACACGTCCGTAATCGCCGTCTCGTTCAGCCACTTCTGCATCGTGCTTGTAAGTCTCAATGTTGTTTTTCTCTTTCTGGATGATTTCCACGTAGTTGCGCTCAGTCTCCCATTTTGCTTTAATGGCAGAACGTTTGTCATTGAGTTCCGCGAGTTCCTTTCCAATCTCCTCCACCTTCTTGGTGTCATTCTCACGCTTGATGGCCTCACGCTCAATCTCCAACTGGCGTATGGCACGTTCCACGTCTTCCAATTCCTCGGGCACCGAGTCAATCTGCAAACGCAGACGGGAAGCGGCCTCGTCAATCAGGTCAATGGCCTTGTCGGGCAGGAAACGGTCGCTAATGTAACGTACCGAGAGCTGCACTGCGGCAATGATGGCCTCGTCTAGGATGCGAATGTGATGGTGGGTCTCGTAACGCTCCTTCAAGCCACGGAGAATGCTGATGGCCGAAGCCTCATCCGGTTCATCGATGAGCACCTTTTGGAAACGGCGCTCAAGTGCCTTGTCCTTCTCAAAATACTGTTGGTATTCCTTTAAGGTGGTGGCTCCGATGGCACGGAGTTCACCCCGTGACAGGGCCGGTTTAAGAATGTTGGCCGCGTCCATGGCACCTTCACCGCCGCCTGCACCGACCAAAGTGTGGATCTCGTCGATGAACAGGACGACTTCGCCATCGCTGTTCACCACTTCCTTGACGACATTTTTCAGCCGCTCCTCAAACTCGCCCTTGTATTTTGCGCCGGCAAGCAAGGCACCCATGTCCAAGCTGAACACAGTCTTGCTTCTCAGGTTCTCCGGCACATCGCGGTTTACGATACGCTGGGCCAGACCCTCCACGATGGCGGTCTTTCCTACGCCCGGCTCTCCTATCAAAATGGGGTTGTTCTTGGTGCGCCGGCTCAGGATTTGCAGCACACGGCGGATTTCCTCGTCACGGCCTATCACTGGGTCGAGCTTGCCTTGCTGCGCCAGTTCGTTCAGGTTTTTGGCAAAACGGTTCAAGCTGTCATAGTTCTGTTCGGCATCCTGCGAATCCACCTTGTTGCCCTTGCGGAACTGCATGATGGCCTTCTCGAGTTCGTCTTTGCGGATACCTTGGTCCTTCATCATCTGCGAAGTCATGCCGTTGCTTTCAAAGATGGCCAACAGCAAATGCTCGATGGAGACATATTCATCTCCCGTCTTCTTGGCGAGGGTAATGGCATCGTTGAAAGTCTTGCTGACCTCAGAGGAGTAGTACAATTCAGAGCCGCTGCTACGCGGTTGGGCGTTAATAACCTGATCCAGAGCATCATTCAGCCGCGAGATGTTGATGCCCAATTTCTTCATCAGATTGGGCACCAGAAAATCGTCGCTCAGAATCATACCTTTCAGGAGGTGGAAGTTCTCTATGGTCTGGCTCTGGTGCGACTGCGCAATCTCCTGGGCCTTTCCGATGGCTTCCTGTGATTTAATAGTGAATTGGTTGATGTTCATTTTGGTTTTCCTTTCTGTTTTTCTGCGGAGAAGACATCAAAGCTCCTACCAAAACCAATGTCGCGAAAAAACGGCCTGATTTGCGACATATTGTCACCAATTCACCCTGTTTGAAACATAATTATGACAAAACGGCACAACTATTTCACCTTCCAGAAGTTTCTCGTGAAAAGCAGCAGTATGGTGAAAATCTCAAGACGACCCACCAGCATGTCGAAGGAAAGCAGCCATTTGGCGAAAACTGGTATCTGTGCGAACGTGCCGCTCGGCCCCGTGACACCCGATCCAGGACCAAAGTTGCTGAAACAAGTAAAGAAAGAGATGGCGCCATCTTCGAAGCTCATGCCTACGGTTGAAAGCGCCACCACATTGACCATAAAGACAATGATGAACAGCGAAAAGAACGACAGTACGCGCCTCAAGCTGAGGTCCTCGATAGTCTGCCCTGAGATTTTGACGGTGTACATACTCAACGGGTGAATCAGCTCGACGACGGTCTTCTTGATGAATTTGACCAGCACGATGACACGCACCATCTTGATGCCGCCGCTTGTGGAGCCTGCGCAGCCTCCCACCACCATCAAAATGACGGTAGGAATAAGGAACAACCGTCCCCAAAGATCGTAGTCGTAGTTGCTGCTTTGGTAGCCCGTGGTGGACAGCAATCCCACCACATGAAACATCGAGGCGCGAACACGTTCCCACCATGTATGCGGATGTGAAGCCAGCTGCTCTTGCGTAATGGTTCTGAAATGTGGAGCAAAATAAAACAGCAGCGAAAAAAGCAGCGCGAAACCCAGAATGGCGAGCAGGTACCAGCGCGGCTCCTCGTTGCACCGAATCACATCGAACCGCCGGTTGAACAAGAAATGGTACATCGCAAAGTTGATAGCCGACAGTGCCATAAACGCGATACACACCCATTCGACGTAGTTGGACTGGAAGTAGCCTATGCTTTCCTGATGGGTGCTGAAGCCGCCAGTGGCGATAGTGGTAAAGGCATGGCACACGGCATCAAACCTGTCCATAGGGCCTAATGCATAGAAGAAAGCACACAACAGTGTCAGTACGATATAGATGAGCCACAGCAGGCGTGCGGTAGCACCCATGGTAGGGGCCAATTTCTCGACGCTCAGCCCGGATGCCTCGGCAGCGTAGAGCGACATTTTCTTCGACCCTTTGGCCACCGACGGAATGAAGGCCAAACTGAACACCACCACACCCAAACCACCCATCCATTGCGTGATACTTCGCCAGAACAATATGCCGTGGGGCTGCTGGTCGATATCGCTTAGGACGGTACCTCCCGAGGCTGTGAAGCCCGACATGGTCTCAAAGAAGGCATCCGTCACGTTGTCAACGGTGCCATACATCAGGAACGGCAGCATGCCGAACAGGGAGAACAGCACCCACGACAAGGCCACCACCAAAAATGTGTCGCGAATATTCAAACGCCTATTTTTCGCAGTGTTGCCTACATTGAACAGCAAAAGGCCCACTGCCCCCGTCAAGCCCGCTGTGAGAAAAAAACAACGCGCATCGGTTTCCCCCACCAGGTAGTGATAGTGCAAAGCCACTATTGCCGTCAGCAATAAGGCTGCGGCCTCAATCAGCAACAAAACACCAAACAGCTTGCTTTTCATCGATTATTCGTTTCATTGAAAAACCGGGCTTTCAACATTTCAAGGGTACTTGACGACGGCGGGGTCATTTCCACGACCTCGCAAAAACAAGGTTGCCGGGCCAATCTGAAATATCGAAAGGCGCATGATCATTTCCACGGTTGTGCCCAGCCATCACCATAGAAGCCGAAGTCGTCATCGCCGTCATCCTCTTCCTTATAGGAATGGTCGTCATAAGGATTCAGCCATGATCTGAACTTATTGGATGGTATCGCGGTAATCTCGCCATCTGTTTCGGGCGACACGGCAATGTTGATGTTGTCGCAGGCCAACTCCCTGAGCCAATGCCCCAATTCAGAAAAACCCATATCGGTTACCGTGTAACCTTCCCAGTCGCCCCGAGCGGCCTTCGCCGCCAAAACCTCCGATTCCCAGAGAGGAATGTAGGGGTCGCCACTGTTGTCTTCCAACATGGCAAAGAAGCCTTCCTTGGCCTCAAGCAGCCACACCTTGCGTGTCTCAAGGATGGACACTATGAATTGTTCCAGTTTATCCATGATAACTAATATTTCCTGTCATTCACACCCTTCGACGAAAATTTCAAAATCCTCAAAGGCAACCACTTCTCCGGCCGTAATTTTGGCACGTTTTCGGGTTTCCACAACGCCATTGCGGAGTACCATACCCGCAGCGACCACTTCTTGTGCTTCACTCCCCGAATCCACCACGCCTGCAGCTTTCAATAAGGCGATGAGTGGAATGTGGCTCTCGTCCTCACGAAGTGTGAAACTAATTCTTTTTAGTTTTCCTGCCATGTTTCTTACGTTTCTTATGCTTTTTTTGCCTCTTCGGTTTAGGATTTTGCAATCTTTGCAGTTGCTTCTTCTCGCTATGCCGCGCTAAGAGTTCCAAGATGAAAACCGTAGCGAAGCCTATTGCCGCCATAATAACAGCCCAAAGCAGCTCTCTGTTCCAACCCGGCAGCGAAAAGAGATAGGTGGTCCCGTTTGGTTCTTTCCAAGGATACACCACAGGAAGGCTGCCCAACATAAAGCCAGCCAAGACCGACATCGTAGAGTCGCGGTAATTGCGCATCAGCCAAGACAGCAAGTGCGAAAACATCACAATACTGACCAGTGCCCCCATCACAAAAGGGAAGATGATCTTTGTGCCTTCCATGAAGGTGGCGGAATTGGACATCTCGGGAATGCCTTTAGTAACAATCAACTCATAGTTGCCCATGAGCAGCATGAGGTGCGAGCCCGATACACCAGGAACCACCATGCCCGTAGCGCCAATGATGCCGCATAAGAAAAGGTAAATAAAACTATCATTCGGATAGGGATTGGACTTGATGGAAAGGAAGAATGACACCGCCATCCCCCCTATTACAAGCAGTATGTTCTTGAAACTCACCTTGTCAATGTTTTTCATCACGTAAATCACCGAAGCGATGATGAGTCCGATGAAAAACGACCATGTGTAAACCTCGTATGACTTGAGCGACTGTTTCAGGAAATTGGCCGTCAGCACCATCCCCAATAGGATGCCAAACACTATAGTGATGAAAAACTTGAAATCGGTGCGCCGTTCAAATTGCGTGAACTCGCCTCGAAAAAGAAGCCTGAAATTATTGATTCTGAGTGAATTGATTGCATTGATAAAGCGTTCGTACACCCCAAGCACCAACGACACTGTGCCACTTGAGATAGGAAAGACATTGACCACGCCCATGATCGTGCCTTTCAGAAAAACCTTAATCAATTCCCATAACGCCAACATAACTTCGTTGCTTTCCTTAAAAATCACAAAAATACAACAAAAACTATTTCACACGCTTTTTTCTGGCCAAAAATGAAAAAAATTGCCATTGTCACCAAAGAATATTATTTTTGCATTCAAAATCCGTGCACCCATGAGCGACCAAAACGAGCTTGAGTATCCTCAAAATTTCGACATCAAACTGATTATAGATGCCCAAATTGCCGCAAAAGAAGCCAAGATGAGCATCAGCCAGGCACTCGGCAAGAGCCAGACGGTGCATAGTTTCGTCAACATGAGAAGCAGCGGAAAAGGCAACTATCTCAGCTATTGCTACAATATCGACATTGAGAGCAAGGAACACCTTGAACGCACATACGCTTCAATCAGAGACATCCCCGGACTTAAATTTGCCCTATGACAAAAGCCTATGCCATAAGAATTTACGGACACGTGTTCAATGTAGGTTTTCGCCGCTATGTGCACCGCTACGGCTTGCAATGCAACCTGACAGGCTATGTAGAAAACGATTATGCCGACAACTGTGTCCACATTGAAGCAGAAGGTGAGGAAAACAGCCTCAATCGTTTCACCCAGCTCTGCGGCGAAGGCACACCTTATTCATTAATAACCGAAATGAGAATCAATGCTGTGGAACCGACGGGAAAATATACAGATTTTCAAGAAATTAGATAAAGCATCACACACAATGGATTGCTTTGCTTGATAACCAATAACTGACAAATGATATGATTGACTTTTCAAAAATCCTGTTCCTCGACATCGAGACCGTCTCGCAGCAGAAATCCTTCGACCAACTCAATGAACAAATGAAAAAACTCTGGTCGCACAAGGCCGAACAATTGAACCGGGACAATGCCGAACTCACTCCTGCCGACATCTATGACCGTGCCGCCATTTATGCTGAATTTGGCAAAATCATCTGTATATCAGTTGGTTACTTCAACGACAAACGCTTCCGCTTGAAGTCGTTTTATGGCCACGATGAGAAAGCCCTGCTCTGCGATTTCGCCAACATGCTGAACCGTTACTACAACGCCCCCGACACCCTGCTCTGCGCCCATAACGGCAAGGAGTTCGACTTCCCTTACATTGCCCGAAGGATGCTGGTCAACGGCATTCAAATTCCCAAAATCCTGCAAGTTGCAGGCAAAAAGCCTTGGGAAACCAACTTCTTAGACACGATGGAGTTTTGGAAATTCGGCGACTACAAAAATTACACTTCCTTGGAGCTGCTTTGCGCCATATTGGACATCCCCACCCCAAAAAACGACATCAACGGCAGCGAAGTAGGCTGCGTGTACTGGCAGGAGGGCAACCTCGAGCGAATCAAGACCTATTGCCAAAAAGACGTGATCGCCATCGCTCAGCTCATGCGCCGCTTTCACTACCTGCCCCTCATTGCCGATGACTTCGTAGACTACACCAACTGACCATGAATATCCTCTCCAAATCCACATATATCAAGGGATTACAGTGTGAAAAGGCATTGTACATGCAAAAAAAGCACCCCTATCTGCGCGACAAGCTCAGCATAGAACAAAGAGCCAAGTTCCAGCGCGGCACTGACGTGGGCTTGCTGGCTCATGCGTTTTTTCCAGGAGGAATTGACATGTCACCCTCCTCACCATCCCAATTTCCACAAAAACTGCAAGAAACATGGAACAACCTCGGGGACACAGGGGTAAAGGCAATGTATGAGGCAGTATTTCAGTATAATGACACACTCATCATGCTCGATATGCTTGTCCGCGACGGCAACAAATGGTTGGCCGTGGAAGTGAAAAGCTCAATGCGGCTCAGCGACACCTATTATAATGACGCCGCCCTACAATACTATGTGCTGCACGGCTGCAAGGTGCCCCTCAGCGACTTCCGACTCATGTATCTCAACAGCGATTATGTGAAAGACGGTCCCATTGATGTGAGACAGTTGTTCAAGTCGGAATCAGTAATGGACTTTGTCACCGAAAAAGAAACCTTTGTTGCCCAAAATGTGGAGCGGCTGAAAGCCGTGATTGCCATGCCACATTCCCCAACCGTCAACATTGGGACACAATGCAACAGTCCTTACCCTTGTGATTTTCAGGGACATTGCTGGAAGCACATTCCTAAAAACAGTTTCCTCTTCACTACCGCGATAGACGACGAGACACTGTTCCAATGCTACTTCAACGGTCTGAATTCCAATGCCAAAATGCTCCAACACATCGCCCCCGATTCCGAGGAAGCCCATCAAATTGATGCCTTGGAAACCAAATCGTATTACATTGACTATAAGACACTTTATTCATTAGCACCACAACCAAAATCAAAATCCATAGCCTATCTGAACCTTTTGCTCCACCGACCAGCCGTGCCTGAAATCAATGGAACAAGCCCTTACGAGGAAATGATATTAGCCTTCGCCCTGCATGGCGAACACGAAGAAGAGGGCTGTTACGTCTGGGATTGCTTTGAAAACCAAGCCCTTTGGAAAGAATCCATTGATATTTTGATTGAAAAACTCTCACGTTATGAACTGATTGTATGCTTCACGCCGCAGAACCTCACCACCACCCTGCTTCGCCACGAAATCATACAAAACCAGACCATAGGCTACAAAGTTTTCAACCTCTTCGAGGTGCTCCAACTGGCCCATTTCTACCACCCGGCCATCAAGCGCGGACTCACGCTGCAACGCCTTGAAACGGCACTTTTTACTGAGGCCAAACTGTTCGAACACAGCAGGATCCTCCTCGAAGCCACCAGCAACAATCTCATAAGTTTTCAACAAGCGAGTGAAGACTTAATCGCTGAAAATGAAATTGTTGCAAAAATTTATCAACTCCTTTTTAAGTAGTTGATAACTTTCCCAAAAGAGTTTTTTCAAGGCGGTTTTTATTTGTACTTTTGCCATCTGAAAACGAACAAAGAATACCCCTTTATGCCCAACGATACCATTACACGCCGTCCTTTTGGCGACACAGCGAAACGCAATCTGATGACACCCGAGCAAGTCTTTGCCAACCAAGGGCGTATCCCGCCCCAAGCCACCGACCTCGAAGAAGTCGTACTCGGTGCCCTCATGCTGGAAAAAGAAGCCGTCAACGAAGTCATCGACATACTGAGTCCGGAAGCCTTTTATTTGGACAAGAACCAAAAAATCTTCGCCGCCATTAAAGCCTTGTTTGGAAAACTTGAACCAATTGATATTCTGACCGTTACAAACGAACTAAAACAACGTGGCGAACTGGAGATGGTTGGCGGAGCTTATTATATCTCGAAACTCACCAACCGTGTCGTGTCGGCAGCCAACATCGAATACCACGCCCGCATTATCATGCAGAAACACATTCAGCGTCAGCTGATTCTGATTTCGTCTGACATGATACACGAGGCTTTTGAAGACACCACCGATGTTTTTGACCTGTTGGACAAGGCCGAGAACAACCTCTTCCAAATCAGCGAGAACAACCTTCGCCGCAGTTACGACTCGATGCAGGACTTGGTTAGCAAGGCCATCAAGGAAATCCAGAACGCCAAGAACGCCGACAACAAACTTCGCGGCGTGCCTTCGGGCTACACCGCACTCGACCAAATCACCCAAGGCTGGCAGAAGTCGGACCTTATCATTCTGGCCGCCCGTCCCAGTGTGGGTAAAACCGCCTTCGCCTTGAACCTGGCTCGCAACGCCGCCGTTGAATTCAACAAACCAATCGCTTTCTTTTCATTGGAGATGTCTTCCGTGCAATTGGTTACCCGCCTGATTTCAACCGAAACCTCGCTCACGGCCGACAAATTGCGTTCAGGCGACCTAGCCGAATACGAGTGGCAACAGCTGAACACCAAGGTTACTCCCTTGACTGAAGCGCCTATTTTCATTGACGATACGCCCCAACTCTCCGTCTTCGAGTTGCGAGCCAAATGCCGCCGGCTGAAGCAACAGCATGACATTCAGATGGTTTTCATCGACTACCTTCAACTCATGACCGCCAAGGGAGACCGAGGTCTCAACCGTGAGCAGGAAATCAGCACCATCTCGCGCTCGCTCAAGACTTTGGCCAAGGAATTAGAAATTCCCGTGTTGGCACTATCGCAACTCAGCCGTAGCGTGGAGCAACGCCCTGGATCCAAGAAACCCATCCTATCCGACTTGCGCGAATCGGGAGCCATTGAACAGGACGCCGACATGGTGATGTTCATCTACCGTCCCGAATATTACAAAGACAGTGTGGATACCGAAGAAAAGCCCCACGGCTACACTATCATCGACATCGCCAAGCATCGTAACGGCAAACTCGGCGAAGTGGAACTGAGATTTATCGGCCAATACACCCGTTTCGAAGAGCTTGAGCAAGGCTACGACAGCAGCCGCTTCACTTCCATCAGCCCCAACAGCGGATTTGACATCCAGCCGCAAGTGTACAGCTCGAAAATGAACGATGATGACGGCATCTCCTCCTACCATCCTTCCATCACCTCTGACGAGTCCATTCCATTCTAACCCGAGGCACCATGAAAAACGACAATATGAAAATACCACACTCAAAGAATAATCCTTTGAAATTCAACGTATCGGAATCAATGCAGCTGATGGATTTCCTGATGAAGAAACTAGACGGAATCAGCCGCAGCAAGGTCAAGCGCATGCTGGCCAACAGGATCGTCATCGTAGAAGGCAAACGCATCTCCCAATTCGACTTTCCAGTACAACCCGGCATGGTAGTGGAAATAGGAAAGCCCACGGCAAAGGAACGATTCTACAGTCCATTGCTGAACATTGTTTACGAAGACAAATACCTTCTTGTCATTGACAAGACGGAAGGTCTGCTCACCAACAGTCCCACCAAGGAGAAAGACACGGTGCGAGGCATTTTGAACCAATATTTTATTTACACACAGCAACGTTGCCGTGCCCACATTATCCACAGGCTCGACCGCGACACCAGCGGTCTGATGCTTTTTGCCAAAAGCAAGGAAGTCGCCTTGATGTTTGAGGAAGATTGGAAAAACACCGTATACGACCGCAGATATGTGGCTGTGGTGAGCGGTTCTATTGAGAGAAAAGAAGGCATGGTGGCCTCATGGTTGAAGGAAGACAAGGCCTCCGTCACCTACTCCAGTCCCTTCGACAATGGAGGGAAATACGCGGAAACTTATTATAAGACCCTTTATTCCAATCCGAAATATTCCTTGGTGGAACTTCTGCTGGAGACCGGCCGCAAGAACCAAATCCGCGTGCACATGGCCGACATTGGACATCCCGTAGTGGGCGACGCGAAATACGGCAATGGCGACAATTCGTTGGGCCGCATGTGCCTGCACGCCTTCAGGCTCTGTTTCCGCCATCCGGTATTGAATAAGGACATGGAGTTTGAAACGCCCTTCCCGAAAGTGTTTGGGAAGCCGTTCCAGGGGATGGAGCGGGAGTTGGATGTTCAAAAACCCAGCAGCAAATTGTCAAGACAAACCAAAAGGTGAATATTAAGCCTGACCCAGTTTTGTCATGCGGCTTTTCGTGTTGGGCAAATCAAATTGGTGTAGCTGACGGAGGGGGCAAAGAAAAAGCCTTAACTCTGATTTTTAATGAGTTAAGGCATGTTTCGTGCCCCGAACAGGAGTCGAACCTGCACACCTCTCGATATACGCACCTGAAACGTACGCGTCTACCAATTCCGCCATCGGGGCTTGGTGATTGTGCCCAGGACAAGAGTCGAACTTGCATGCCGTAATCGGCACCACCCCCTCAAAGTGGCGTGTCTACCAATTTCACCACCTGGGCTTGAATTAATGCGGCCAAACGCTTCGCATGTGACCTCGTTGAACCTTGCGATTTCGGCTGCAAAGATACAGCTTTTTTCATTACCACAACTTCTTTCAGAAAAAAAATCCATGATTTTTTCCCGTATTACTTAATTTCTTATTTTTGAACCGTTTAATATTTACATCATGCTTACAGGAAAAGATCTCAAACAACTTGCCTCACTCAACATCACGGAAAACCAAGTAATACTGCAAGTTGCACAGCTGAAAAGAGGCACTACATTCGTTGAACTGATGCGACCCGCCACCATAGGAGACGGCATTGTGCGCCTCGACGAGATTCAAGCCGCTCAATTCGCCAACAGCTTTGAGGCTGACAAGGATTATTACCAATTCACAAAGTTCGTCCCCGCTTCGGGTGCGGCTTCACGCATGTTCAAGGACTTGTTCACATTTGCCGAAAGCGGGGTTGAGACCAAGTTTACCGACATCTTTTTTGCTCATATCCAATGCTTTGCCTTTTATGAAGACCTAGAAGAAGCCGTCAAACGGCTTTATGGCCTCAACATCGGAAACCTGCTGCAACAAGGCCGGAAGGTGGATCTTGTGAAAGCGCTCCTCATGGACAAAGGGCTCAACTACGGCAAACTGCCCAAGGCACTGCTGAAGTTCCATCATTACGAGGGATTCAACCGTTTGGCCTTGGAAGAGCATTTAGTTGAAGCTGCCCAATATGCCACCAACAAACAAGGCGTCGCCAAACTCCATTTCACAGTCTCGCCCGAACACGAGGAGCCTTTCAAGAAGACCATTTACGCACTGAAAGCCGACTACGAGAAGAAATACGGCGTGCATTACGACGTCACCTATTCCTGCCAAAAGCCGTCAACCGACACGGTAGCCATCGATTCAGACGGCAACCTCTTCCGTGAAGCAGACGGAACATTACTGTTGCGTCCCGGGGGACATGGTGCTTTGATTGAGAACCTGAACGACCTTGTTGAGGAAGTCGTATTCATCAAGAATATCGACAACATCGTTCCAGAAACCAAGTCGGCCACAACCATCATATATAAAAAGGTGTTGGCTGGTGCCCTACTCCACTTGCAGCAACAGACTTTCGACTGTCTTGAACTGCTTGACCGGGGGAGCCTCTCGTCAGATGAAATCGAAGACATCATTCGTTTCGCAAAAGAGGATCTGATGATGGACATCCCCGACTTCGTTACCGACTATTCCGACATAGAGAAAATCGACTATTTGTACGACAAGCTCAACCGCCCGATGCGTGTTTGCGGCATGGTGAAAAACGAAGGCGAGCCTGGAGGTGGCCCCTTCTGGGTGAAAAATGATGATGATGAAGTATCGCTGCAAATCATCGAGTCCTCGCAAATCGACCATAATAACGCCCAACAGGAGGCCATCTTCCAAGGCGCCACACATTTCAACCCCGTTGATCTGGTGTGCGGCTGCTGGAACTACCGGGGCGAAGCCTTCAACCTGACCGATTTTGTTGACGACAACACCGCTTTTGTCTCCAACAAGTCGAAGGACGGCCGTGAGCTGAAAGCCCTTGAACTGCCCGGCCTCTGGAACGGCGCCATGGCCGACTGGA
>JBGYWU010000151.1:0-13138 GCA_041842265.1 Candidatus Limimorpha sp.
AAAAATAGTCAATTCCTTTGTTCTATTTATTTTTTGCAACCTTGCAATTCTTATCTTTGCTTCGTCAATACAATACAGCCTTATGACAACGCTAATCATAATCATCGGTGCATACATAGCTGTTAATCTTGTCATGCTGGTGTTCAAGCCGGTGAGGAAGAGTTGGAAAAGATGGCTTTCTTGGTGTTGTAGTCTTTCAGACCTTTGGACTGAGTTGTTTAGCTCCGTGGTGATTGGGGAAGAGAAGTGGTGGAAAAAGCCCGTGGTTTTCGTGATGTTTGTGCTTGTAGTGCCTGTTTTCTTGCTAGTTGCCGTGTTTTTTACTTTGATACCTTTCTTTGTTTATCGCAATGCAATAGATGGTTACAAATGGGAAAAAGAAAAGGCTGCCAGAGAGCTAACTAAAGAGCCACCATGTACCATTCCTTCCCCGAAGAATTGGGGTGCCAAAACGGATTTGACCGCTGTTCAAATAAGTCTTAATCTGCCGTTTCAACCTGATATTCATGATGTATTCTACGTGGAGAACGAGTATGATACTGTAGTAAATGATTTTATTCTGGAACATTACAAAGAACTACAACGCAATTTTGTCAATAGGGATTTGAATCTGGTGTATTTGCCGAAGTTGAGTGGGTTGGAAGTCTCTCCCGAAGTACTCCAGTATATGTTCCCCTATCTGTCTCCTGACACTTTATTTAAGAATGATATAACTAACATAGAGAAACTGAAGCAATATATCGTTTCAGGTGTCGTTGAGGGACCAGCATTATTGCATCGAATACGACAAAGAACGGATTCGGAGTATTACTATTTTTCATATTGTCCACTGGTTCCTGGTTCAGAGATATCCTTGTCTGACCAGTTTGAATGGTATGTGCGTCACACCACATTCAGATTTGAAGGCGATCATGTCTGCTTCGGTCATATTGATAGCGATCAAACAGATGAAATTGCAGACAGGGATTTCGTTGATGATGTAGATCCTTTGGAAACAAAAAGCAATAAGGATTTGGCGGAGGAAATACGCGAGAGAATCAAAGAATTGCGCAGAAGGGGTGTCCAACTTGATATGCTTAATGAGTTTGTTGAGGAACAACCGACCTTAAGCCGATTGGTTATCACAAATGAATATAGGATTTATCTGCCAGACTACAACAATGTTGAAATAACCATGCCACCACTTCCAAAATCGGTGTATCTACTTTTTCTTAGACATCCGGAGGGCATTCCTTTCAAGCAATTGACAGACTACCGCGAAGAATTGCTTGACATATACAAGGAAGTGGGCAACCGGGTGGTTGAAAGAAATGTCAGAAACAGCATACGAGATATCACCGACCCAACCAATAATTCCATTAATGAAAAATCCGCGAAGCTTTTCTCAAACATTTTGACACCCCATACGCCAAGAATTACTACATTACGGGTAAACGCGGTGAGCCGAAGAAAATCACCCTCCCCCGCGAAATGGTGGATTTGCAAGCCTTGTAAAAGTCAAGGGCACATGATTGCTTGAAGTATTTTTGCGCTTGAAATAAACGCAAAATACAACAATCATGGAAGAATACAAAGACGAATACACCTCATTTGAAAGAGAATCGAAAACACAAGAGATCATTGGTGCGGTCATAGGCGGATGCTTTTTTGTGGCATTATTCGTATTCTATGTTTATGTGCTTGTCACTGTTGCCCCTGTATATTCCTGTGTATTGGGAATTCTCTTTGTATCAGCTGTTGCATTTTATGTACTTATATACAGACCACTGAAAAATATTGAAGCCCTGGAAAGTCGTATCTGCAAGCGACTTGACAAGCAAGGCTATCCGCACGAAAAACGAGAAGGTACACTTTACGTCACGAAAAACGACAACCATTTTCGCGTATATATAAGGAATGGCTTCGACAAAAGGATAAAGCACTTGTATTTCCTTTATGATTTCGGGGATGACAATTTCGGGAAAGTGAGCATGGAAGGTTGGACGCGAGCGGCAAATTGCATCAATACAAACAACACCCTCACTTCTTTTGTTGTGCTTGACGACCACTTTTGTTGTTCCTATCAGACGGCCATTGCCAATGCAAAAGACTTCATGAAAGAATTTGAGTATGCCTATCGGGCAGTTGGCAGAGCGTTGGATGATTACAACAGGCTTTATCCTCACATAGAACGGGATTACCCCAGCACTTCATCGGAGAACAAAAGCAGCATTGGTTTTAAATGAATCTGAAGAAAAGTTATCAACACCTCTTGCGGGAGGCAGGGTTTTGACAGTAACTTCGCATAGTCGCAAGACAAACGAGCAGTAATTTTATTATCGACACTTTATATGTTAGGCGCAATTATTGGAGATATCGTAGGCTCAAGGTTTGAGGGCTACCATAGCAGAATCAAGAGTACGGATTTCGAGCTGTTCGATAAAAGCAGCAAGTTCACCGACGACACGGTACTGACCATTGCCGTTGCCGATTGGTTAATGCGAGACAAAGAGCATCATCCTGAAACTTTGGTCAAGCTGATGCAGACTTACGGGAGAATGTATCCAAGAGCTGGATTTAGTCATGCTACTAAAGCATGGCTTAACAGCGATGACCCACAGCCCTACGGCTCCTTCACTAATGGAGCCGCCATGCGTGTCAGTCCCATTGGATGGGCTTTTGAAAGTATGGAAGAGACCTTGGATGTCACAAGACGTTCAGCTGAGATTTCGCACAATAGCGAGCAAGGCATTACTGCCGCCCAAGCTGTTTCAGCCGCCGTCTTCCTGGCTCGCCATCACGCGAGTAAAGTAGAGATCAAATCCTTTATCGGGCAGTTCTTTCACTACGACCTGAGCCGCTCAATCGAAGAAATCCGTCCAAAATACTGTTTCGATTGCTCCTGCGAAGGCAGCGTACCTGAAGCCATCATCGCTTTCCTGGACGGAGAGGATTACGAGTCCACCGTACGTTTGGCGGTTTCACTGGGTGGCGATAGCGACACGCAAGCTTGCATCGCGGGTGGCATTGCCGAAGCGTATTACGGACAGATTCCCAGGGAAATCACAGCCAATGCCATCCACAAGCTGCCCAGCCAATTCCGCGAGGTGCTGTTTGAGTTTGCAATGGAAACGGAGTATCACTTGCCGAAATCGGAGTAAAACCATTAGTCATGATACATTATAGAATACAAGTCATAGTCATACCAGAAGGCGAATGTCGCTATCGCAAAAGCGAGTCGCAAATCCCCAAGCTGCCCGAGTGGTCGGAGTATAGAGAGGGAGGTAGGACTTATACGAAGAGCTATGTGAAAACTCCAGTACAATTGCCTTGTAAAAAAAGAATCTTAAGGCCTGATCTTTATTATAAGGCTTATCACGTTGAGTATCGGGTTAGGCAGAAAACCACATCCTACGGGTTTATAACAGCCCCGAGTGATGACTACTTGAGATGGATCACTCAGATAATAAATCCTTCGCCAAAGGAAAAGTTCATCGAGAGCAGGTTGACAAGAGCATCAATAGAGCCATTGATTTTTCACTACGCGGATTTTTATTATCAATTTGAAGATGTTGACGGAACCTTACAAGCGAGATTAGAAAGGAAAGAAGAAGGGTGTTTTCGGAGGGAAAGACTCGGCAACGGGCAATGGAGGAATGTTCCCGTTGATGACGAGGTGATACGCGAATTGGAAATAAGGGAAGAACGTATGAAGGAGTTGTTTCCAATAGTATCACAAGCGGTGGATCGTAATATCAAATGTCTAGATGAGTTGTGGCGTTTTAACCCCCAAGATGTCGAAGAAAAGACTGGTTCTGAACAGATGTTGATGATAGAATCTTTGGCAAGAGCATTGGGTTGGGGAAGTAATGAGTACTGGGAGGATTTGCGGAGAAGTACAGAACAAGATGTATTAACAAAAAAATAATAACGGAAATGAGATTCTATAGTGTATTAGTTATAGGTTTGGTACTGCTTTCGTCTTGTGGCAATTCTAGGTTAACAAACAACGAAGAGGGGAAAGACAGTATTACTTTTTCAAAGGAAACGTGTATAGATAGTTTGTTGAAACATATCATTAGGCCAAGCAAAATAGATCTTCCAATGCAATGGAAATACACCATTTATGATACCTGTCAGACGACACCGTCTTTGAATGGAAGGTATGTCGTGTTTGTTGGGAGGACGGATGAGGATAAGGTACTTGGTAATGAACATTTGATTGAATACGGCTTGTTGAGTAAGGAGAGGCGTGTCTCTGTGTTTCTATATGACAACGAAAAAGATAACACAACTCTATTAGCCACCACGAATTCAGAAGGATTTGGATTGTATGAACCTCAAATAGACAAAAATAGCGATTGTGTGTACTATTTTAGGGAAGACCACCGCTTGGGGATGTCTCTGTTCCGATACTTCATAAATACACATCAGGAAGAGTATTTGACAAGTTGTGATTATAGTACAACCTATTTGCTACAGCCTAATGGGAATATCCTCTTTAAGATTGTTAGGGAAGATATCGCAGTTTGGGATAGTACCGTGTATAAAAACGAAGAGGATGTTATTACGGGTTGGCTGGGTTATGTCTTTTGTGACATTGAAATGAGTCCCTCTGGTGTTTGCAAAAAGAAAAGCAAATTCTATACAATCTATGGAGATGATGAAAACACATTGACCTATGATATTGGAGATTGGGGCATCATAAACAATGATTCCCTTCAACAGAAATGGATCGACAGTCTTCAAGAAACACAGTACTTCAACAAAAGGGGGGAGTGTGTAGGGGTGACGAGTAACAGCATTGAAAGTTACAATGGCTGGCGAGGGCTTGAGCCTAAGAAACAACCATGATTATGAGTATGGGCTGTTGAAAAGCAATGAATCATCTAATATGAAAAACAAGTTGTTAACAACTATTCTAAAAGCCGTTGTGCTGACCGTTTCCTGGCTTACGCTTTCACCGCTCCTTCTAATTCTTGATGGCCGGTGGAAGCTGCTGCCGAAGTGGTTGCGCATCGTGTTGTTCGTACTGTCGCCCATGATACTGATAGTATTTACGGTGGCTGGCATCCAAGGACACTTGTATTATTCCGAGCATTACTTGCAGCATCATTTTGTCAAACGCAGGGTGATTGAAAACATCACTGGTGTGAGGCTGCCCAAATACAAAGTGGTTAACGAAGGAGAAACATGGAGGTGCTTCGGTCGTTTTCCCGATCATTCTTATGACTTCACAATGGAGTTCAAGAGAATGCCCGACGAAGCCTTCTATAAGGAACTTGAAGAGCATTTCGATTGCTTTGAACCGGGAAAGTATAGTTATAGTGCCATCTGGGGCAACGGATTGGAAGCGCCCAAAGGCGAATCGGGCAAAGATGACATTGGTTTCTCCATTAACATTGAAAGAGGCGCTAAGACATTTCATGTTAGAGTGATGGAGTGGTGAAATCGTTAGGGACGCCATTTAGAGCTGCCTCGCCAATTCTTTCCCTTTCTCCGTAGCCATCTTCTCAGGGTCGGGGGTGATGCCAACGTTACTTTTGGTTTGAAAATTCCTACTTTTTTTGCGTTTATTTCGCTATTTTGCGAAAAAATTACTATCTTTGCAACTGCTAACATTTAGGTAGTTGATTGTAAAAAATGGAAATAACTACTAATAAATTATCATTTGATATCGTTTCGCCTGAAGCTAAGGCAAAGACTTTGGCGGAACGGGTAAAGGCACGTCGGCTGGAGATGAACCTGACGCAAGAAGGGATTGCTGTGCGCTCTGGGGTGCCTTTGGCGACCTACCGACGCTTTGAGCGGACGGGCAAGATTTCCTTGGACGGCTTGCTCCATGTCGCATACGCCTTGGATGCGTTGAATGATTTCGACCGTTTGTTCGAGTCACGCAGATATGCCTCCTTGGACGAGGCACTGAACGCTAACCATAAAAACAGAAAGCGAGGGAAGCGCAATGAATGAGAAGGTTGTTGAGGTAACGTTGGGTTCCCGAAAGATCGGCCGGATAGCCTTGGATAGAGATGGACTGGCCATGTTCGAGTACGATATGGATTGGATTCGGAACGGCTTTCCCATCTCGCCGTTTCACCTGCCTTTGGAGTCGAGGCTGTTCATTGCCGACACGAAGCCTTTTGACGGCAACTTCGGTGTGTTCGACGATAGCCTGCCTGATGGGTGGAGCGCATTGGTGCTCGACCGGTATTTGAGGGCGCAGGGCAAGTCGTTGGCTTCCTTGAATCTGTTAGAACAGCTGATGTTTGTCGGAAGCCGTGGACGCGGCGCTTTGGAATACCATCCCGACCTGAGCACGTTTGACGAGCAGGATGTCGTTGATCTCGACCGCATGGCAGAAGAGTCGCAGCGGGTGCTGAATACCGACTATTCCGATGACTTGGACAAAGCATGGAGGAGGGGAGGCTCCTCCGGCGGTACAAGACCCAAGGTGTTCGTCCATTATGACGGTGCCGAGTGGCTGGTGAAGTTTCGCGACCGCACTGACCCACCCGATGTGGGCAAGATCGAATACGAGACCTCGCTGTTGGCTCGCGAATGTGGTATCGAGATGGCGGAGACGCGGCTTTTTGATGGGAAATACTTTGGCTCAAGACGCTTCGACCGTACCAGTGACAGAGGCAAACTGCACGTCATCAGCCTTTCCGCCTTGATGAACCTCGACTATCATCTTCCTTCAGCCGATTACGGGCATCTGTTTTGGGCTTGCAGCCAGCTGACGCATTCCGTCAAGGAACTTTGGAAGGTGTTTCGCTTGATGGCCTTCAATCTCGTCATCGGTAATTGTGACGACCATGTGAAGAATTTCGCTTTTATCCGTCGCAATGATGTTTGGCAATTGGCACCCGCATACGATGTCTTGCCTAGTGAGGGCTTGGGCGGCCTCCATAGCCTTTCCGTGAACGGCAACTATAAGAATCCGGGCATGACGGACGCCGTTCAGCTTGCCATAAAGTTCGGGCTGCCACAAGATGAAGCCGAAGCAGTGTATGAGGAAATCAGGAAGCTGTCCTCAAAAAGATGAGGCTTTCGCCCATCAAAAAAGCCCCTCAAAAATTTTGAGAGGCTTTTTCAATTCTTTAACCGAGATAAGTCTTCAGGATCTTACTTCGGCTGGTGTGTTTCAACCGGCGTATGGCCTTTTCCTTGATCTGGCGCACGCGCTCGCGCGTCAGGTCGAATTTCTCACCGATCTCCTCCAAGGTCATCGGGTGGCTGCCGTTCAGCCCGAAATACAGGCGGACGACATCCTGCTCCCTTTGTGTCAGGGTGGAGATGGCTCGGTCAATTTCTTTGCGCAACGACTCATACAGAAGCTCGGTCTCCGGCGTCGGGGCCTCCTCGCTCTTCAGCACGTCGTACATGGTGTTGTCTTCATCCTGCACGAGTGGTGCGTCCATCGAGATGTGACGTCCTGCGTTCTTCATCGACTCCTTCACTTCCTGCTCCGTGATTTCCAGCACTTCGGCAATCTCCTCTGCATTGGGTTCGCGCTCAAACTCTTGCTCTAACTTGGCATAAGTCTTGTTGATTTTGTTGATGGAACCGATTTTGTTCAGGGGGAGACGGACAATGCGCGATTGCTCGGCCAAAGCCTGTAGAATGGACTGGCGAATCCACCACACGGCATAGGAGATGAACTTGAAACCTCTGGTTTCGTCGAAACGTTGTGCGGCTTTGATCAGTCCCAAGTTGCCTTCGTTGATTAAGTCGGGAAGACTGAGGCCTTGGTTCTGATACTGTTTTGCTACGGAGACTACAAAGCGCAAGTTGGCCTTGGTGAGTTTTTCCAATGCGATCTTGTCGCCTTGCTTGATACGCTGGGCCAACTCAACCTCTTCTTCAGCCGAAATCAGCTCAACCTTACCAATCTCTTGCAGGTACTTGTCGAGAGACGCGGTCTCGCGGTTCGTTACCTGCTTCGTAATCTTTAACTGTCTCATTTATAATGTTATAATGCAGAAAATTGTTATTTTAGTTGTTGTGTTAGTCGTCTTGACAGTAAATCACCATTGTTAAGTCCATCGCTGTTTTCTTTGTCCTCGAACAACTCATTTGCGATTTGAAAAGTGTAGACCGCCTCCCATTTGGTTCGTTTTTCCATAGTCCATGCTTTTAAATCGAAAAACCCTTTCCCGGGGCTTTCGCTCGAAAGGCGATTACTAAAGGTAACTTGAGAGGAATCGGGGTATCTGGTAAAAATAATGCTGTCGCAAATACCTTGTAGAAGTTCGTCAATCGATTCATCCAACATTGGGTTATAGACTTGGGAATTACCTTCCCATGAAGATAAAACCTTTTGCCCAGGTTGAAGCGTGAATTTTTTCAAAGAACTGCTATTATGGTTTGTAATAGAGGAATCCAAATGGATTTCATATTGTCCGTTCCATGCATTGTAAGCTGTGATTTGCACAGAATCAGCAATCTTGTTTTCAATGTTGTAATTGAAAGTATGTATTGGATCAAAGTGTTTGAAAAAACAGGAATGCAGGAGAATAGTGCTAGTAACCATTGCCAATAAACAAATCGCTTTCTTAATCATAGTTTCAGAATGAAAGGTTTTGAAATAGAATCCATAACTATTGAATAGTTGGTCAATCAAACTTGCTTTATTTGGTAATGAGTTGGTAATATTCTTGTGTTCAATTGGGGGGCATTTGCATTGATGAATTCAAGTGCCAAACGCATGTTAGCCATACTATAGGGAATGGCACGGGCATTTCCCAATACCATTTCCCGATTGTCATCATCAGATTTATAATCTTTTGTTTGGCACGAATGACTAAAATACGTGAAAGTTGATTCATTTATCACATCTTTTTTTGAGCTTACATTTAAGGATGTTTCATTCTTGGAACAGAACATAACTAAAAAAGTCAATAAAACAGAGAAAAAATAGTAGCAAATCTTTTTTTGTATCATAGTTTTATTATAAAGATTTAATGAAATAAATAACATCATTGTTGGCGGACAATTGTCCGCCAACAATCGTTTTGCTTATCTTCTGCGAGGGCCGCCGCTATTGCCGTGGCCGCCACGGTTTCCTCCACCGTTGCCGTAACCTCCTGGACGGCTACCGCCTGGACGCGGGCCGTTGCCACCCTTCTTCTCTTCATAGCCCTCCGGCTTGGGAAGCAAAGCACGGCGTGACAGACGGAGTTTGCCGGTCTTCTCGTCAATTTCGATGAGCTTCACATCGACTTCGTCGCCTTCCTTCAATCCTGTCTCTTCCATGGTCTCGTAGCGCTTCCAGTCGATTTCGGAAATGTGGAGCAGGCCGTCCTTGTTGGGGATGATTTCCACGAAGGCACCGAAAGCCATGATGGAAGTAACCTTGCCGTGATAGACCTCGCCGACCTCTGGCACTTGCACGATGGCCTTGATCTTGGCTTTGCAAGCCTCGATGTCTTCCTTGTTTTGGGAAGCGATCTCCACGATGCCTTTCTGCTCGTCCTCGGTGATGACGATGACGGTGTTGGTCTGTTTCTGCAACTCTTGGATGACCTTGCCACCGGGGCCGATGACGGCGCCGATCATGTCTTTCGGGATATACATGGTCTCGATGCGCGGCACGAACTCCTTATAGTCGGCACGCGGCTCGGTGATGGTTTTGGCCATCTCGTCGAGGATGTGGATGCGGCCACGGCGGGCTTGCTCCAAAGCCTCGGCCAATACTTCGTATGATAGGCCATCCACCTTGATGTCCATCTGGCAGGCGGTGATGCCGTCGTAGGTGCCGGTCACCTTGAAGTCCATGTCGCCGAGGTGGTCCTCATCGCCTAGGATGTCGGTTAGGATGGCATATTTCCCGGTTTCGCTGTCGCTGATCATTCCCATGGCCACGCCTGCAACAGGCTTGCGCATTGGCACGCCGGCATCCATCAGTGCGAGGCAGCCGCCACACACTGAGGCCATCGACGACGAGCCGTTTGATTCAAGGATGTCGCTCACGATACGGATGGTGTAAGGCATGTTTTCGTCGTGCGGGACCATCGTCTTGAGGGCGCGTTCGGCGAGGTTGCCGTGGCCGATTTCGCGACGGCTGGTGCTGCGCTGGGGCTTGGCTTCGCCAGTGGCAAAACCGGGGAAGTTGTAGTGCAGTGTGAAGTTCTTGGTGCCTTCCACCACGGCTCCGTCGAGGGTCTGCTCGTCGAGCTTGGTGCCGAGGGTGACGGTGACCAGTGCCTGGGTCTCACCACGGGTGAACACAGCCGATCCGTGGGCTTTAGGCAGCACATCGATTTCGGTCCAAATGGGGCGCACTTCGTCGGTCTTACGGCCATCGAGGCGAATACGCTCGTTGAGGACCGCGTTGCGCACAGCCGAACGTTCCACATCGTGGAAGTAACGCTTGGCGAGGGGTGCGATGGTTTCCACTTCCTCTTCGGTATATTTTGAGAGATAATTGTCCAAAATGCCTTTGAAAGTTTCTTCACGCAGGTGCTTGTCGGCGCAACGGGTGAGTGCGAAGTCGTAGCACGGCTTGTAGCAGTTGGCTTCGATTTCGGCACGGAGGTTGTCGTCGTTCACTTCGTGGCAGTATTCGCGCTTGGACTTGTTGACCTCTTCCATGAGCTCAATTTGGGCTTGGCATTGGATTTTGATGGCTTCGTGGGCGGCTTTTAAGGCGCCGAGCATTTCTTGTTCGCTCACTTCCTTGCATTCGCCTTCTACCATGCAGATGTCTTTCATGGAGGCGGCAACCATCAGTTCGAGGCGGGCTTCCTCCATTTGTTCGAATGTGGGATTGATGACGTATTCATCACCGATGAGGGCAACACGCACTTCCGATATGGGTCCGTGGAACGGGATGTCGGACACGCAGATGGCTGCCGACGCTGCCAGTGCTGCTAAGGAATCAGGTGTTTGGTCTTTGCCGTTTGACAGCAGATTGACTTGAACGATGGTTTCTGCGTGGTAGTTGTCGGGAAACAGCGGGCGCAGGGCGCGGTCGATGAGGCGTGAGATGAGGACCTCGTAGTCGGAAGGCCTAGCTTCACGTTTGAAGAAACCGCCTGGGAATTTGCCCGTGGAATAATATTTTTCCCTATAGTCGACTGACAGGGGGAAGAAATCGGTTTCGGGAGCCACTTCGGTGGCGGAGCATACGGTGGCCAGCAGCACAGTGTCGCCGCAACGCAGCATCACAGAGCCGTCGGCCTGTTTGGCATAACGACCAGTGTTGAGCGTAATCTCTTGACCGTTAGGCATGTGAATGGTTTTTGTAAATCCAATTGGACCCATAATGATGTGAATTTTTTACTGTTTTCTCTTAGCTTCTTTAATGTACTAAATTGGGTTGTAATAAATAGCAAAAAAAGGCAATGAGAATTGCCTTTTTTTGCGTTCCGCTTAAGGCGGGCGAAAGGATTACTTTCTGATGCCCAACTCCTTAATGATGTTACGGTATCTTTCGATGTCGGTTCTCTTCAAATAATCGAGAAGTTTTCTTCTCTTACCTACCATGCCAACCAACGCTCGTTTGGCCGCCACATCCTTGTGGTGAACTTTTGTTTGTTCGGTCAAATGCTTAATTCTGAAAGTGAACAAAGCGATTTGGCCTTCTGCTGAACCAGTATCGGCAGCGTTCTTGCCGTATTGGCTGAAAATCTCTGATTTCTTTTCTGCAGTTAAATACATAATTCTCTTACTTTTACACTAAATTTGTTGTTCTAAACGGGCAGCAAAGATACAACTTTTTTTGGAACTGAATGTGATTTTGGGTGAATTTTTTTTTGTCAAAAGATATTTCAATGGACACCCTGAGTCTTGTCGGTTCACATGAAAATCAATTTGAATTGTTGATAACAATGATGACTTATCCATTTGGGCTATTGCCAGTATAGGCCATAACCAAATCAAGGCTGGTTTTGGGGTCAGAAAGTGTCCATGCCGTCCCATATCACTAGGTCGTGGCGCACATAGCCAATCTTGCCTTTTACATTGACTTTATACCAACCTTTGGTCTTTCCGAGGCAGGGATACGTTTCAGGCACACCACCTTCTTCATGTGAAATTTGGGTAATCACTGGGGATTCGAGAGAGGGGCGCTGCCTTATATTAACGTTCTTTCGGTATGTGAAAACAATGCCTTGGCTATCTCTTGCCCTGTAAACCACAATCTTATGTCCTAATCTTGGTACTTCACCCATGTCTTGGACCTCAAAGAAGTAGGTGCCCTTCTCGGTTTTAACATAGCGCCCGACCAAGTTGTCATGGTTGTCGACTACCATTTCCATGGTATCCACTGAGGCGGCGACAATATTGGGGTCTCCTTCTTCTTCAACTGTTGACACTTGGGCTTCGGCGTTGTCTGTCTGAACTTTTGTGTCTGATGCAATGGCTTCTTCAGTCGTGGCGTTTTTGTTGGCATCACTGTTGCTGCTATTGCTACTGTTACCGCATGAGTAGTACAAAAGGTCTAAGCTGAGGGTAATCAGTATTACTAGTCTAAGGTGTTTCATGGTTCTCTGTTTGTGTTTTTCTTTTGTTGGTTCGGCAAAGGTACAAAAAAAGTATTGCAAAAAAAAAGCAAGGCTGATTTTCAACCTTGCTTTAGTAGCGGGATCGAGAATTGAACTCGAGACCTCCGGGTTATGAATCCGACGCTCTAACCAACTGAGCTACCCCGCCTTCTTTCGGGGTGCAAAAGTAGGTAAAAAATTCCATACGACGAAAAAAATGGGAAAAATATTTTTTTTTGCCTCATTTTCGTTGCTTTGTGTCATTGCGAGGATTTTTCTTGGCGGCAATCAACCAAATCATTCCGTCAATTCTTTGGCGGCTTGCTCAAGCTTGGCGTCGAGTGCTTTTAAGCCGGCCCCAATTCCTTGCGAGGAGTCGCTTTTCATGCTGAAATAGAACTTGATTTTGGGTTCGGTGCCCGATGGCCGCACGGTGATTTTCGAACCGCTTTCGGTGAAGAACTGCAACACGTCGCTCTTGGGCAAGGCGATAGGTGTCTTCTGTCCTGTCAGCAAGTCTTTGGCCTCTTGCAATTGATAGTCACGTGTTTCCACTACCTTCTCGCCTGAGATGGTTGTGGGTGGCAGGCTGCGGAATTTGGCCATCAAAGCTTTGATTTCTTCGGTGCCGCTGATGCCTTTTTTGGTCAATGAGACGAGTTTTTCTTTATATA
>JBGYWU010000152.1:0-8981 GCA_041842265.1 Candidatus Limimorpha sp.
CGATGGAGATGAGTATTATGGCGAATTTACGGTAACGGATTAATTAGAAAAACTATTATGCTGTGAAAGGGAAGAACAAATTCATCGGGCGAAGCCTCAAGTGAGAGGCCATACATAAAACAAAGGTGCTTAAAGAGCGAATGATTTTGTGGAAGATCGAGCTCCTCTTGAAGCACCCGGAGCAAAACAAGAAGACTTAAGAACCGAGATCTAATGCCTTTGGTACATCAAGCCCGTTTTGCGTAGCAAAGATAGCAATTCCATGCGAGACGGGAGAAAAAAATAGAATCAAACAACAACAATCTCAACATAAAAACACAACAAAATGAAAAGATTTTCAAAAACCCTGATTGCAGCATTGATCATTGTTGCAACAGCGGCAGCCTTCATGGTTGGCTGCAAGAAAGAAAAAGAAACCAATTTGCCCGATAATGAGCAGGTTGTTCAGAATGACCCGAAAGGCCAAGAGGCCATTGCGCGTATCGTAGACTTTAGGGATAAACTAGAAGCCTACAAAAAGAACCCGGCAACGAGAACTGGAGAAACCGTAAGTCTGGCGGAAGCGGTATGGAACATTGAGAACCTCTTCAACGCCACCTATGCGATGCCAGAGGAGTTCTACTCGGAGACAGCCACTTTTGAATTCAGTCAATGGCTTTCGATTGACACGACAGGGCGAGTGAGCTTATCCAACTTGTTCAACGCCTACGATCAGATGGTGTCCTCTGCACGAGCAGCGTATGCCAATGATGGGTTTACCAACAAGGGCTTTGCATTCATGCTTGTTGAAGTGGGGGAGCAGAATGACGTCTCCGTACGACTTGATTTCAAAGGGAAAACTGGAGAGAGAACGACGAATCCAAACTGGCATATGCATGATTCTGCCATGTACTATGGACCTTTCGACACGACTGACAATTGGCATTATGCCCAAGGAATGGGGAAATGTGATGGTACATGTCTTGACTCGGGGGCGGACAAAGAAATCAAAAGACACTTGGAGGTTTTTCTTAGGTCTACATTGACACTCCCAGAGTCAGGTACTCGTGCCGTGTATGTGAACTCCGTGTCTATCACTTTTGATGGAATTGACTATCCTAATGATGTCTTTTATAGACAAAATGTTAATGCCACTTGCATTGACTTCAACAACATGAACCGCCTTTATCATAGGGAAAAACGCCTCATCTTTGAAACACTTCCCAACAATTCGACTGGAAATGTCTATGGCTACACTCCAATAATAATTGATATTACTGGGGAAAATAGGGATGAGGCCTATATTACTCACCGAAACAACATTACGTACGCACAACGGCTAATGGCAGACATAACCGTTATTGGTGAAACCCGAGATTTGTTAGACGATTAAAACTATGTAAGCCATGAAGAGACCTATATTACTGATGCTTTGTGCCACGTTGCCATTTGTGGTTTTTGCCCAGCAATGGGAAGCCGTATTGCCGGACACGGTATCTATAAACAATGGCTTTATCAATGAGGACAACACCATGGAACTTGTGGGTTATTCAGGTAATGATGGAGCCTATTTCAAGGTGTTTGGCGACGGGCAATATGAAACAACCACTTTCCCTGCCCCTGAAGGGAAAAAACTGGTTTTACAAACCCTAACCCCTTTGGACGATGGAGGTTATTTTGTTTCGGGACGGATTATGACCAATCGCCTGAATGATTCGGGCGAACTTAAGATTATGATTCTTGACGATGACTTGAATGTGGTGAAAGAACAAACCCTACAAGTGGCGGAAGGTTTCTTGGGTTTCACAGATGGTGCCGCCGTCATGGACGACGACGGTACCATCGTCCTGTTGAAAACGGCGAGGAGGGAAATGCCCAATTATCCAGGCGGCTACGAGTCAAGGGGGGTGTTGTTCCGCTTCACCCAGTCAGGAGACAGCCTGAATTGTCGGTATCTGTTGGCCGACCAGCCCGACCCGATTTGCTACATACATCAAATTCGAAACCAAAAGCTCATGAACGACCCGATTAGCGACCAAATCATTGCGGTGTGTGCAGGACAAAACGGGCTACAGTCCTTGCTCTATTTCGATTACGACTTCAATCTGACGAATGATTTTTTTATAGAGGACATATCTATTACGGGATTAACCTCGTGGAAGTATGTGAGCGACCCTCATGTGGGTTATTGGTATAACGCCAATGAAATGCTTCTGGCGGCTACTCAAATGGATCCGGATCACAATGTTAATCATCCTCATTTGCTTATTGGGAAAATGAACCGTGAGGGAGAAATCATCGAAAAAACAGAGATTGACAAGCCGGACACTTTGTTTTACGCCTACGGAGGAATGGCTTACGCCAACGACAGCACCGTCTATGTCACGACAAGATGCCATACGGAGAGTTGGATGGATCCGTATTATCCATGCGCCTATCTTGTGACCACGGGGTTGGAAATCCTTGGGAAGGTTGAACTCTGGGAAGAACTGGACTACTATCCCCTAGCCGTATTTCCTACAAGCGACGACGGATGTGTGTTTTACATTAGGGGCAACTCCTGGTACGTCGAACCCTTGGTAAAGATTATCCATTTCTCGCGCGAGGATTTCAATCCCATACCTGTCGGGGTAAAAGAGATGCCAAAAGAAACGATAACGGCATTGGCTTATCCCAATCCCGCCAAAGACGAGTTGAACATCGACATTTCGGGCTTGCCTGAAAACGAAAAGCACCGCATTCAGATTACCGATGCCTTGGGGCACATTTGCATGGACCGCATTATCCGTGGCGAGGGGAATGTGCTTACTTTGGGCATTGCCAGCCTCCCCGCCGGAATGTACTCCTATCAAATCTATGACAATAAGAAAACGCTTTCCTCGGGAAAGTTTGTGAAAGAATAATAACGACAAACCAAACAAACACACTTATACTATGAAAATATCTATCAAATCAAAAACAGTAGCGATATCCCTTGGCATCATGCTGATTATGGGACTTGAATTGAAAGCACAAAATCATGAGGAACAAAATGGCACCCACGTTAGAGGCGGATCCTCTTCGGAAGCATTGGTGTCATCCAACATTGGAGACACATGCTTCGCAACAGGATACAGCTCGTTTGCGGGTGGATATCGCTCTTATGCACAAGGATCGTGTTCGTTTGCTTTCGGAAACAGGAGCCAAGCCTTACAATCTAATGCCTATGTCATGGGCAATATGGCAAGCGCGAACGGGGCCAATAGTCTTTCATTGGGTTTCTATACGCAGGCCAACCAAAACGGTTCTATCGTCATTGGTTCGGGAAACAGCAGCAATGCGCCATTGACAAGCACTATTCCTGGCATTATGATGGGTGCTGGCAGCAGCGTACCGACGCTGTTTCTTTCACGAGCCATTGGCTCCTTAAGCACGGGAAAGGTGGGCATTGGCAATATCACTTCACCCCAGGCCAAGTTGCACATAGTGGCCGATGAATATGAAGACGCAGGCCTTTTCTTGCAACCCACGGGCAAAAATGGAGAGATCTCGTTCATTAATATGACAGACAACAATCATCAAATCTTGGTGAAGGAAGACGGCAGCATGCACATGACAGCTTCCAATAATGCCTTGGACCTGTTGGGGTCGAATGTCAATCTTACGGGAAACGAACTGTCCTTGGGCTATAATGGGAACAGGAAGTTTTATGCCACCGCCCAAGGTAATCCTGCCATCTACTCGAATGCTTACCGCACAACAAACGGTTGCTTCAGATACACAGAAGGTTCTTCATACGCCATTGAATTCAACGGCAATGGTTTGCTTTTCCGCACCGCAGTGTATCAGCAACCGCCAGAGCCACGCAGCTCAGAAATCACCAATTGGAGGGATGCTTTATCGTTGAAGACAAACGGAGCCATCACATTGAATGGCAAGGTGGGCATCAACACTGAGAATACCACTACGGCGTATGCCCTTGCCGTGGATGGAGGACTCATTACTACTAAGGTATATGTGCAAGATGTGGAGAATTGGTCAGACTATGTGTTTGATGACACCTACAGGCTTATGCCACTCCACGAGCTGAAGAAGTACATTGGCGACAACAAGCATTTGCCCGAAATACCTTCAGAAAGCGAGATTGTACGCCAAGGCTACGACTTGCATGAGATGCAAAGCGCCATGATGAAAAAGATTGAAGAGCTGACGCTCTACACCCTGCAACAACAGGAAGAGATCGAGATGCTTAGAAAAATGGTTGATGAACTCAAGGGAAAGTGAGGCAGCCATGAAAAGAACCATTAGAATCTTGCTCACTTTAATGGGTATGGTTTGGGCCACCGTGAGTTTTGCCCAAAACCCCACGGTGACATATTACTACGATGATTGCGGCAATCGCATCGAGCGCACTATGGGATTTAAGAAAGTGGAGGAAAACGGCCGCTCGTTGTCGCCCGACGATGGAAAAGGCTGGCTCGCCAAGGTTGAAGAAAACTTTGGCGGTATCGCCGTCTCGCTCTATCCCAACCCAACGGATGGGAAATTCTCATTGGCCTTTTCGAAGGAAGTGCCGTCCTCATTACAGGCTGAGCTTTGCACTACAGGAGGAGCCGTCATAGAGCATCGACAAGTGAAAAACCTGACTGAAGAATTTGATCTGACCGGAAAATCAGCAGGCATCTACGTATTACGCCTGACATCAGGCAAGGAAACGCAAACTTGGAAAATCATCAAGAAAAACTGAACATCATGAAAAGAGTTGGTATAATCATTGCCATTGCGTCAACCTTGTTTGTGGGTTCGGCACGAGCGCAGGAAGTGCATCATGGAGAGTCGTTTGAATTGAACTCACCGTTATCTCCAAATCAAAGCATAGAATACAAGGCAAACAATTTCATTCATTTGAAAAAAGGGTTCCTATCATTGCCTCAAAGTCCCAATTATGCCATGATGGAGATTGACCCGTATTTCAATCCTGAAACACCTTATGGAATTATGTTTGGGCAACCTGGTGATTGTTCAATTAAAGGCCGACTTGGCATCTATCCTTTGAGTTTTGATGTCAACGAAAACGGTGCCGCTGTCATCAGTATGCCGCTGGAGTTTCCAGAGGGCATCAATGGAATGACACCACACCTTAGTTTGAACTACAACAGCCAGGGTGGTAATGGTATTTTGGGCTTGGGATGGAGCTTGGGAGGAATGTCGAAAATCTCCAGAGTACCATATACTTACATGTATAATGATGATTGTCATGCTGTTCAGTTCTCTAATACTGATGAGTTGTCGCTTGATGGGGTTGTCTTAAGAAAAGGAATAAAAGACAACGTTGTCTGTTATTATCCTGAAATATATGACTATTCGATAGTGTATCCCATCAACGGAAATATCAGCAATGGTTTCCGTGTGCTGAAAAAAGACGGGGATGTCTACACTTATGACGCTAAGTATTATCTTCAATCCGCAATTTCAACACCGATAGAATGGCATCTTTCAAAAGTGGAAGACCCTTTTGGCAACTATATTGAATATGAGTATGAGAATGATAGGAACAACGGCGCTTTCTATCCCACTTCAATACGCTATACAGGTCATGCCGGAGTGTCACCCATGTATGAAATCAGATTTGTTTATGCCTCAGATGACAGGAACGACTGCCCACCAAAATACTTTTCACGCCCCGATTCTCCGAACAACAGAAACGGTTTCAGCAGGATAACAAAGAAACTTGAAACCGTTGAGTGTAGGTATGAAGACCATAAGATTATGAGTTACAAGTTGACTTATGTTCCATTGGATTGGAATATTCGGGCGTTATCTTATGTGGAAAAACAATTCTTTAATAACAATGGTGCAAAATGGGCTGATAATCTGCTTATTCCAACGGAATTTAAATGGAAAGAGACTGAATATCAACTGCATTATGAAACCGCAGCTGAGAATGTTAGTCTAGATACCGATTATAGCTCTGATGACCAATGGTTTCAATTTACAGCTTTTGCCGCTCGATTTGAACAGAATAATCTATCGGGTTCACCTAAATACGAACAAGACATCGTACATTTGATGCAAAAGAACGCGAATGAGAGCCTGCCGCCTTTCTATTGTTTAAAGGTTTTCCATAGCGATAATGTCATTTTGGAAAACCAGCAACATTACCGTTATGACGCTGCTGGAGTGTTATATGACTGTTCGAGTCTTAATAATACAACTAGTGGTAGTTTCATGGATGGACGAAGAATACTCGCATTCTTGACTGCCGATACTGATGGTGATGGGCTTAATGAAATCGTTTGTGCATCCTATTATCGTATACAAAACGAAGTTAGGATAACTTTAATCAAACCAGCAGGGAATGCTTTTTTTGAGTCTCCTGCCATTCGAACATACAAATGTCCTAATCATAACAGCTCTGACTTTTCAGATTTTTCGATAGCAGATTTTAATGGAGACGGACTTTCGGACTTGTTCTTTATGTTCACCAACAAACCGTGGGTATTAATTAGTTCACAGAACAATCCGTTTTCTTGGGCCACATTCCATGACATGAATTATGGCTCAAATCTTTATCGAAGAATTGTAATAGGTGACTTCAATGGTGATAAAAAAGACCAAATTATCATTGTGGCCAAACATACATCCAACAACAACCCCTTTGCCCATCATTTGCGGATAGTAGAAACGAATATGGGACTTCAGTTTTCAGCTCCACAAAGCATTACAAATACTATTCCTTCAAACTATTACAACTCCGGCAATTGTTATCGTCTGTGTACGGGTGATTTCAATGGCGACGGAAAATCGGATATAGTATTATTGTGCCAAGACAAATGGCGTTTCTATTTTTCAAAAGGGAACGGCGTTTTTAGTGATGCCATAACCCATCAGGATTATTCAAATGATGCGTTTGTGACGACCTATGAAAATCAAACGGGAGGCATGGCTTATGTGTTTGTCACGGACTTGGACTATGACGGGTGCGACGACATCAGTGTTATTATGGTGAACCTAATACATTCGGGCACTTATGCAGGCGCGTTCAGGCGGGATTTTCTTATTAGAGCAGCAAAGGACAACCTGTTGGTAAGAAGGATTCGGAAACAGAGGACATCAAACGGAAATGATGTGTGCATTGATTCAATAGCGAGAAATGGAGACTATTATGCAACTTTTATCCCATTTTTACCAATATTGGGCAATCATAAGGGAACAGCACCTAATGAAATTATGACCTGTCGTATGGGTTACAGAAGTGGTTTCAATAACCTTGGTGTGTTTTTGCATAACACTGGTTGCCTGGAAAATCCTCCCGTGAGAGCCATCAACAAGATAGTCACCAGCTTAGGGGCAACGACTGAAATTGAATATAGACCCGTGTCGTACCAATTCTTACGAAATGAAAACTATGGCAGAGAGGAAGACGGATTGAGGGAATATGATAGGGACTTAACTCCAGTGCTTCCCTATAATGGTTATATGAACATTGTTGAAAAGGTAATGACCGAAATGAATGATACCGAGGCAACAGGACCTAGCTTGCCAAAGACATTTTGTAAGACGAGATACCATTTCTCTAGGCCCTATTACCACACCCGCGGACGGGGCTTCCTTGGGTTCAAATGGATTTGGTCAAGGCAGCAAGGACAAAACAATTCGGATATTATTAATTACCAACGCTTTTCATTAAACCAAACTTATTCCATTATGGTTCCCGAAGAAATTGAATCGATGCATTTTTCATCTTCTTCTGGCCATTCACTGCAAACACATCAGAAAACCAATTTCATATATGACTTTCATACAAACAGCGCCTTTAATGTCGATTTAGGTCAAATTCCAAACGATGTCTTCTCTCCTTATTTGCAGGAAGCCGTTACACAAAGGAACGATGGTTCCCCCGTGTACTTTGAAAAAGAAACGTTTCAAAAAAACGGTTATGGTAATGTCGTGTCACACCAACATCGCTATGGAACCAGTACGACAAGCTTTCCTTATTATGAAATTGTGGAAACGACTTATGATAATAATCCAGGTACAAATAGATGGATTCTTGGCGTTCCTGAAACCGAAACTCTAATTCAACGTTTATCAGGGAATACTACTAATGTCGTAACCAGATACACCACATACCAAAACAACATGGATACGGGGCGGCATACCGAAAAATGCACCGAGCCGGGGGATGAGAAACAATTGACCGAAACCTACGCCTATGATGGTTTCGGCAACCTCATTTCCATCGTTTCCACGGGAAGTGGAAAAACACATACGGAAAGTTTTGTTTATACCGGAGATGGGCGTTTCTTGAAAGCCAAAACAAACGCCTTAGGACAAACCACAACCTATACGTTTGATGAAGCTACCGGGAGAACAGAAAGCATTACCGACCCCAATGGTTTAACCACCCGTTATCATTATGACATTCTAGGAAACCTGATTCAGACGGAATATCCTTCAGGTGTGTTGGAAGACCAATCCATGATGTGGGTGGGAGATTGCAGAAGTGACGAATATCATCCCGATACGCCCGGTTTTGGCTGTCCCATCTACTTCACCTATTCCAAGCGGTCGGGTGAAAGAGAATCATACGTGTTTTATGACCAACACAATCGCAAATTAAGGGAAGTAAGTCGTAACATGGCTGGCGAGAAAATATATGTGGACTATAAATACTACGACATCTCTGGCCTGCTACATCAAGTGTCGAAACCATATTTCCACGATATGGGCGAAACACCCAGGTTCAGCACTTGCCTCTACGACTGGCTAGGCAGAAACACGAGAATTGATCGGGCTGACGGGGGCTTTATGAGCAAGGACTATGGGGGAACGACGGAAACCACCATCGGTTTTGACGGGCAAAAAACCACATTGCAATACACCAAGGCAGGTTTGGTTGAACTTGCACTCAGTTACGACAGCCCTAGCCATGCCGTAGCCTCCCAATTTTCCTATTATGGAGACGGCAAGATGAAAACGGCCAATTCGATTACTTACTGCTACGATGTCAACAGGAATCC
>JBGYWU010000153.1:0-4983 GCA_041842265.1 Candidatus Limimorpha sp.
ACCTAACCGTCAGTGTAACCCAATCGGGCGGCAAGGTAACTTCCCTCAGCAGCCATTTTGAGGTCGCCGAAATGAATGACGAACAGTTGGATGTAGTAGCGATGCACGGCGACCTTGTTTGCACTCCGACGGTGCATAGCGCAAAAGGAGAATATGTATTCCCAACCCATGTGGGTGCGTTCAACAAAATTATGGCCCATTACGACCACACCTGCGTAAACGGCAATTGCGATGCCTACGACCGCGTGGGTGGCGTGAGAATCCGTAATTACCGTGGGGAATGGGTGGAATTGTTCCGCTACATTACCCCCTTCGGCGTGCAGTGCGATGATGATGTAGAAGTGAGCGGCTACACCTCTTCGCTACAAGGCTTGGTTGAGTTTGAGTATTACATGGAAAGTTGGAGCGGCAGCGGCTATAATCCTACCTTGATTTTCAGTTTCACCAAAGGCACGCCTGGCTATCTCTATGCGGATGTGGATGAGATATGGTTTGGAACATACGCTTTCGGCGACTATGCCAACCAACAGCCCGTGCCAGTCGTGAATTATCACTTCAGCGACAAAGCTGAGGCAGCCTCACTGGTAATGTCCACCACGGGACACAATTGGAGCAGTGGCACCAACAACACCTACAACACGGGCAACGCGGCCGAGTTTTACGAGGCTACGCATCACATTGTGGTAAACGGACAAAACAAATACGACCAGCATTTGTGGCGCACCTGCAACCCCAACCCCGCAGGCTGTTCGCCGCAGAATGGCACTTGGACCTACAACCGCAGCGGCTGGTGTCCTGGCAGCATTGCCATGGTGTGGGATTATGACCTCACGGAGTATCTCTCTGCTGGCCAAGCCGAACTGTTCTATCAGTTTGACCCGACCTACTTAGACCTCTGCCATCCCAACCACCCAGACTGTGTCAACGGTGTAACCTGCACCGAATGCGCCGCCCCCGACAACCCTGTGTTGCGCGTTGCAGGCAAGGTCATCTCTTTCAGCAACGATGAAAAACTGCTGGTCAATGTTCATGAAGCCCATTCCGAACCTGCCTTCAATGTTGAGATTTACCCCAATCCCGTCAAGGGACAATTCACCCTTAGCACCGACTACGACAAAGGTGCCGTCAGCGTGATGATGCTCAACGTGCAGGGCCAGATGGTGATGTTCTTCACTGTCGAGGGCCTGCGCACCATCGACGTCAGCCGTTTGCCCGCAGGCGTTTACACCTTGCAGCTGTTGGGCGGCAGCGTGGTAACCGAACAATTGATTATTGAACGGTAGAATACGTGACATTTTTTTGCTCAAAAACTGTAGACTACAGCCGCCGCCGTCCCACCAATCTTGGTGGACAACAGGGACTTTCATGCCTACAAAAGCAGGAAATCTTTTGCGGTTCTCAACAATAATGTGTATTTTTGCCCCATCAACTGAAAAACTATTTCCTATGAAAAAATTATCTCTACTTCTTGCTTTGATGGTCTTCGCCATTGGCTTGACGGCACAAACCGTTGCCACTGACAACTTCAACAGCTATAACGAAGGCGCTGTCCTTAACGGCCAAGGGGGTTGGGTGGCGCGTGCCCACAGCGCCGGCGGCGGCAATCTGAAAACCGAATACCTTGGCGCAGGTGGCCACACCACCCCCGATGAGACCATGGGTGTCTTCTTCGACAATGCCAACACCAACTTCGGTGAGGTGGCCACCCACAAATCGACCGATGCCTTCCCTTTCGATTTCTCGACGGGTGGTGTCATCGAAGTTGAGCTTGACCTGTTCCGCAACTGGTGGGGTACCTGCTTCGGCATCGGCTATGACGCCGATGGCGACGGCGTGGTGCTTCCCCCGATGAGTTATGAGGCCACCTGCCCCAATCCCAACCTGCCTACACAAGACGGCGGCATCTATTTCGTCACCTCTGGCATTGACCCAAGACCCAGCTTCGTCAGCGGCATTGTGCTTCCCAACAACGCCCTGCCCGTCGACTTTGACTATGAATCGACGGAAGGGCCTTGGACACGCTGGAAAATCATGATCGACCTTGAAGCCAACGGAGGCCAAGGCTCTGTTACCCTCTTCTCCGACCATGGCTGCACGGGTGAGTTTGAGCCCGTCCCAGAGATACAAGGCCTCAACGCGGGCCTCACACCAGGCAGCGGCGACCGCTTCGACCCCGCTGCATGGGACGGCGTCTTCTTCCTCAGCAGTTCGCATGGCGGTTTCGACAATTTGGTGGTGCGACACACACCTGCAGGTTTGGCTTCCCAATTCATCGAGTTTGACGCCATCCCCGACAAACTCGTTTTCGACCAGCCTTTCCTCCTCAACGCCGCTGCCACCTCAGGGTTGCCCGTCAGCTTCGAAATTCTGGAAGGCCCTGCCACGTTGAGCGGCAACACCGTCACTTTGACGGGTCAGGAAGGCATCGTGAAAGTACGTGCCACACAGCCTGGCGACGGCACCCAGTGGCAAGCTGCCCCCAGTGTGAACCGCAGTTTTGAGGTCGTCAACCCCAACAACTACACACCTGAAATCACAATCCGCAGACCCTACCAAGGTCTGAACGTCTATATGACCGAACTTAAGCCTATTATGCTGGTCTTGAGCGCCTATGTCGAACATGGCAACGTCATCAAGTTTGAGGATGTGTCGTGCAATATCGGCAGCCAGACCGTGAAATTGCAGACCGCTTATCCCAACAACCCCGACAACGGTTACTGGTATGGCCTTTGGGAGCCTACCGCCTTCGGCGAGTTTGACCTCACTGCTACCATTACCCAAAGCGGCGGCAAAACCACCTCGGTGAACAGCCACTTCACTGTGGCCAACGACTTCAACAATGTGGATGTCATGGCTTTTAACGGCGACTTGACGATAACACCTTCCCAACAAATTGCACAAGGTGAGTATGCCCTACCTTCGCATGTTGGCGCTTTCACCTCCATCAATGCCCATTACGACCATCAGTGTGTCAACGACGACTGCGACAGCTATGACCGTATCGGCTACGTCCGCGTGAAGAATTTCCGCGGCGAATGGGTGGAACTGTTCCGCTACTGTTCGCCTTTCGGAGTGGAGTGCGATGACGACTTGGACGTTACCGACTACACATCCATCCTGCAAGGCTTGGTCGAATTTGAGGTCTATTACCAGACTTGGGACGGCAGCGGTTATTGTCCCATCCTGACTTTCAACATGCAGAAAGGCGCGCCCGACTACCTCTACAGCGACGTGCAACCCATCTGGTTTGGATCCTATGACTTTGGCGACTACCTCAACCAGCAGCCTGTACCCGAAATGGACTTTGAGTTTGCTGAGAACGCCGAAGAAGCCCACCTGAAAATCATCACCACCGGCCACAATTGGAGCAGTTCGATGAGTGGCGGATCGGCCTACAACACGGGCAACGCTGCTGAGTTCTATGAAGCCACACATCATGTCCTTGTCAATGGGCAAAACAAGTTCGATCAGCACCTGTGGCAGACCTGTACCCCCAACCCTGCGGGCTGCTCGCCGCAGAACGGCACCTGGACCTACAACCGCAGCGGATGGTGCCCCGGTAGCATTGCCCTCGTGTGGGACTACGACCTGAACGAATACCTGCCTCAGGGAGGCGCGCACCTCTTCTATCAGTTCGACCCGACCTATATCGACCAGTGCCATCCCAACTACCCTGATTGCCAAGACGGACAGAACTCTTGCCCCCATTGCGCCGACCCCGATAACCCGATATTGAGGGTCAGCGGTATGGTGGTGAGCCGATCAAACAACGAAAGCACTTTGGTTGCCGTCAAAGAATATGCCGATTTCGAGAAAGACCCGTTCACGGTTACGATTTCGCCCAATCCCGTGAAGCACCAGATGACCATCGCCACCGATTATGATCAGGGCAAGCTCTGCGTGCATATTGTCAACGCCCAGGGTGTTGAGGTGCGTGGCTTCGTGATGGACAAACAGGCCACCATCGATGTCAGCAACCTTCCATCCGGACTTTACTTTGTCAGTGTCATTGGCGGCAAGGTGGTAACGAAGAAGGTTATTGTGGAATAAGTATTGAATGATATTTTGTAGAGAAGCACTGTAGTGTGTCTCTACATCAAAATCTACCCGAAATGAAAAAACTATTATTTGCCCTGCTCCTGTTCGTGACCTTGCCCCTCATGGCACAAGTGGCTAGGGTCAGGCCTAAACAAGGTGGAGGCCATTCAGGAAACAACACGCTGACGATTGCCTCGCCTCGTAACCAGAACTATCGTTTCTGGGTCTATGTCGACGACGTGTTGCAAAACCAGCAATCCGTTCGTTCCATTTGCGTACGCAACCTTGCCGAAGACAGCTATTATGTTCGTGTGGAGCTTGACAACCCGCCGCAAAACTGTGTGGGTCAGTTCGTTGATTTGCGCCAATCGCAAACCTTCGCTGTCGTGCATGTCGACAAGTGGTATGGTTTGGAGCCTTCCAATATTCATGTCCGCCCTGAGCTAACCATAAGTTTGATAACAGAAGATGCAGATCCATCGGTAATTCTTCCTTCGCCCATCGTTCACCCAGGGAGTCCAATGCCTTATGGCATGAATCCGAACGATTATGAAGCAGCATATCAGATGGTTTCCAAGGAATCGTTCGACAAATCGAAGCTGACCCTTGCCCAGCAGGTGGTGTCGGCCAACCCGATGTCGGCCAGCCAGATCCTTGGCCTCTGCAAACTGTTCTCTTTCGAGAGCAACAAGCTGGAGTTTGCCAAGTTTGCTTATGCGTATTGCACGGATAAAAACAAATATTTTCTGCTGAACGAGGCTTTCACCTACGAGTCCTCAAAACGCGAGTTGGACGAGTATATTAGGAAATTCTAAGCTAATTTGGGCTTAAAACTAACCGCATCCTCGAGTACGGAATTTTATGTTTCAAGGCCGCGGATTAATGGATTCTATAGCGAACGCTGAAAGCCACCCCGTAGCCAAATCCGTTATAGCCACAGTCAGG
>JBGYWU010000154.1:0-11291 GCA_041842265.1 Candidatus Limimorpha sp.
CAACGGCAATCCGTGTTGGGGAATCATCCCTTCAGAAGATGACAAAGATGGAACCAGATAATGATAGAGGATCGGGTAGATACGGCATTACGGACAACCATCTCAATTCTCTGATGACGAACTCTTTTATGGCGATGGGTTTTTCGATCTCAGCAACATGAATATAAAGGAACTGAAAGAATAAGAGAAAGCACTTGATGAACGCATGGAGAAACCAATAAAACCGAGTGAAAATCAAAAAAACAAACATATCATCATGAATGAGCAGAATCATTACAATCACCCCTCTCCTAACATCAGATTGGGAACTGATGGGAAGTATCATTGGTATTATGAGTATAAGATGCTGAAGAACCCTACCATTCTCTTCCTCCTCTGGAAAATCTTCTTCTGGATCGGGACTGGTCTTTGGGCTTTTCTGGTCATTCTGGCACTTTTCAATGGTAATTTCCTCCGCGACTTCTGGGAAATCACCAAGCCATTTGCCGTCTTTATCCTGGCTTTCGAGATGTTGGTGGCAGTGGGCTATTTTATCTATGCCGCCATTTTGGGATTCAGATACTGCGTGATGTTTGAAATGGATGACAAAGGAGTGGTTCACATGCAGATGCCACGCCAGTTCAAGAAGGCTCAGGCAGTGTCATTCATGGCCATCATTGCAGGAGCCGTTACAAGAAGTCCTGGTACTGTTGGTACGGGCCTTTTGTCCGGTAGCAAGCAAAGCATGTCCTCATCATGGAATTCTGTACGTCGCATCGAAATCTTCCGCCGTCATGGTGTGATCAAAGTGAATGAACTGCTCAACAAGAATCAGGTGTATGCGCATCCCGAAGACTTTGAATGGGTGGTGCAGTACATCAAATCGCATGTTGGTTCAAAGTGCAAGATTACAGAGTAAGAAATTGATAGAAATGTGTAATACCGTCAGCATCCTATCGGCTGACTGACGGTGAACCATGTCTATACCTTTTCATGGCGTTGTAGAGACGGTGCATGCACCGTCTCTACCATTACGATTACGCCCAAACCCACTGGACGGAATAGTCTTTTATAAAAGACAAAAACAAGAAAAATTTCTCGTCATTTTTTGGATTCTGTCAAAAAGAGACAGTATCATGCCTCAACCTCAAAACAGCAGCGAAAAAGCTCCATCATCCATATTTTCCTCACTCCTCCATCAAATGATAATACCTCGGCTGGTAATCTGCCCACTCACCCGTCAGCAGTTCGGGGTGGAACAAACGGATGAAATCGGCCAAAAGCAGGTCAGGCTCGCACTGCGACTGCTCGAAATAGCCCGTCTGTAGGATGTCGCAGACGATGATTTGATGGTTTTTATAGGCATCGAAAAGCGTGTAAACGGGGTTTTCCTTAGCCAACAACGCATAAGTCATGGGGAAAGGATTGGAGTTGACGACGCGCCAGTATTCGGCGTGCTGTGCCTTGGCGAGGATGCTTTCGGCATCCATTGGGACACTGGCCGTTGAGAGGTTGTCTTTCCAGATGTAGTCGGCACCGGCATCCGCGAAAAGTTTGGCGATATAGCTCTTGCCTCCAGCCACATACCACTGCCCGTTAAAGGCCAAATCGGAGAACACGGTCGGGCGATGCTCCACCTCGGCACAAAGCGAAGAAAGGGCATTGTAACGCCGTTCAATGTCGTCGAACCAGGCATCGGCCTTGTCCTCACAGCCCGACAACATACCGATAACGCGTATCCATTCGGCACGGCCCAAAGGCGTATTCTCCATGTAATCAGCAAACGGGAACAGTGCGGCACCGGAAATATTCAAGCCGCCTTGGTTGCCGTCAAAATATGGTGAATAGAGCAAAACATCGGGCTGCAGTTGTATCATCCGCTCAATGTCAGCGGCAGCCTCGGTGCCGATGTCATAAACCTTTTGCTGCGCCAACAGCGAACGCATGGTGCTATCCGTAACAAAATGTCCTTCAAGGATACCCTTCACACGGTCAATCTCCCCAAGCCTCAGAAAAACAGACCATTGGGTGGCAGAAAACGAGACGACCGACCGAACTGGAACACGCAGTACAGCATCAACGTCAGAATCAATAGTTTTGGTGGTGTCGGTAACACATGCAAACATGCCCAACAACTTTGTGGTGTCCCAAGGGCAGGTGACCTCCATACGATAACCATAGTCTTTCTCGCTGACAATGATATTTCGGGCATAACGCATCAGGCTTTCTTCCTTTGCATTCTCGGCGGTTTCTTGCCCTTTTGGTGCGCAAGCCGCAAAAGCCGCAAGCATACCAAATAGCAGCAATCCCATATTGGGCCGCTTTGCAATGGCGCATAGCGGGAGTAGATTTCGGAGCTTATTTTCCATTGATTTCATCTAAACAGTTTTTACACAAACAGTCTTGATAATGTTCTTTCAGATAGGTTTTTGCGTTGTCTGAGAGCTGCACTTTCACGCACCAGCAGTTGACAGAATGCACGCATTCAAAGGTTTTTCCGCAAAGAGGACAGGTCTTTTTCTTCATTAACTACAGTTATAAAAACTCTAAAATATCAACATCAATCATCATACGTTTGTTGCCTTTCAACTCAACTTGTTCGGGCGGACTTTTCGTCCGCCCGAAGTGAGTCGGGAATTTTCATTCCCAAAAAAGAATATCAATTATTTAAACAACATTGCACTGGGAATGACACCTGCCTCGAACGAGCTGAGCAGCACGCCGTCGCCAGAATAACGATACACGGTGCCGTTCATCAGGTAGTTCTTGGCATCAGTCACATAAATATCGCCCCTCCTCGGGTCGACGGCCATGTTATAGAACAAGCTCCCGGCCTCGGCGGCGATGCGGAAAGTCTCCGACAAGGCCATTGTGGCGATATCGAAACGGCGCACTTCATTGTCAAAGATCATATACAATTTGTCGCCGGCGGGATTGGCTTTCATCACCGTGGCTGTGCCGTCAAACTCGTAACGGCACTTGGCAGTTTTCAGCTGCGGGTCGATTTCCCACAAGGTGGGATTTTCGCCATAATCATCGTCCCATGCACGACCTTCGCAGAGCACCCACACATGACCGTTTTTGTCCACCGCCATCGTATTGGGCTCCTTCCCCACCTCGATTTCGGCCACTTTAATGTCGTTGTTCATATCGACGACTTGAACGGTATTGTAGCTGTCGTGCGAGTTGTGGTCGACATAATAATACGACCAGTTGCTGACATACAGTTCATTGCCTACCTGAAGCATCTTCTCTGTGGTCTTGCCCATCTCAATAGAGCCTATGCGTGTCATGTCCTGCGGATTGATGATCCAAAGGACCAAACCGATGAGGTCGCTGACGTAAGCCTTGTCGGGAGCCACAACATGCATCTCACGCGGCGAGTAGAAGTCGCCGAGTTTGAAAGGTTTCGTGGTGTCGCACACCATGGTACGGGCATCCACTTTATACATCAGGTTACTGCTGTTGACGACGATGTACAGGCTCCCATTGATCAAGGCCATACTTTGGGCCACATCGCCAAGCGGGATATCGTTCACCTTGTAAAACAAGTGGTTTCCCACTGTGTCGGCATCAAGGTCATAGAACGACAGTGAAGCGTTGGAAAACCTGAAGTTGCCCTCATTGAGCACAAAAACGCCCGTGCCAAGGTTGAGCGCCTCCGGGTGGAAGGGTTGCGTGGGCTTGCAGGCAAACAGCATCGCAGCCAAAACTGCCAGAAGGAATAGATTTGTTTTTTTCATATCAAGCTTTTTTGACGATAACCATTGGCCTTGACCTGCTTAGACCGTTACCGTGGTCAAGGAGCCGTTGTTGATTTATTTATTGTTTTACGATACGTTTCGTAACGGCCTTTCCGTCGGCAGTAACGCGAACGAAATAGACACCTTGATTTAAGCCACCCAAATCGATAAGGGCTGCCGTAGAAAACATGACCTGCTGACCTACAAGATTATACACTTCAACGGACTGCAGATTCTCGGCCTTCACGGTCAGCCTGTCCTTCACGGGGTTGGGGTACAGAGCCACGACTTCAATTTCATTTTCTGGCACATCATTATGGGCGATGTCGTGGAGGACACCGACGGCATCGAGGTCAAAGCCACTGGAATTGAAAGACGTGGGCCACGGGTCGTTAACGGCATGGCCTTGCGAATCGTAAGTGGCGTATTCGGGGTTGATGTTACCCACCACATCGATGAGGCGGATATGGGTAACCTTGTTCTTGTCCAGGAGTAGGTTGTCTTCCACTTCATCGAGGTCGAAAGGTGTGCCGTACATCACCTGATACTTTCCGGCGAAGTTGTGGATCAGCGATGCGGAGATACAGGCAAAGCCGTTCAGCTGAACGGTGTCTTGCACCATGCTGACGGCAGGGAAGCGGAAAAAGTTCTGTCCGTCAGAGCTGACCTCAACAAAGGCCAGTTCGAGGAAGCAGAGGGAGGTGTCCTGCGCGTTGACAAGGCCGTTCTCGAAGACAGCGAAGTCGGTACCGGAGGCATTACAAATAGGTGAAGCGAAAGTCAGCGTAGCCGTTCCGCCATCGCCGAGGCTGACAACATCCATCGTGCCTCCCGGTTTGCCCAAGGCAAAGGCTTCCTCTCCGAAAGAGGCCATACCCAAGCTGGGCTTGTCGATACGCTGCAGGCCACGCTCAACGGTGCAGCCAGTAGCCCATGCCACAAAAGCCGATGAGTCGGCATGCATGGCCGTAGTGCCGGCGTAACCCACTCCGGGAGCGAATTGCGCCCAAAGCCACGTCGGCACCAAAGCCAGCAAAAGCATAAGAATCCTTTTCGTCATCTCACGACCAATTTTGCGGTTTTCATGCAGCTGTCGCTGCTCATGCTGACGAAATAGACACCCGCGTTGAGGGTTGCGGCACTGATACGCACTTGTTCGCCAGCCATGGCATTGACACTCATCATGTTGACAAGACGGCCTTGCATATCATAGATGGCAATATGGCGCACACCGGGATCCTCAACCGTTACGAAAGCCTCGGTGACGGCGGGATTGGGATAGATAGCCAGGGTATTGGACTGGTTTTCCACAACGCCGGAATAGACATCGACAGGCGTAACTTCTTTTGTCCAAACATAGGTACATTGGGCAATTTCAGTTGCACAAGACTCGTCACCCCATTTGATGAAATCACCATTTGAGACGGTTTGCGTGTCAAAGCCGGCTCCCGCCATGCTGCCATTCACATTGTACAGCCAATACATGCCGGCAAGGGTCAAATGGAGGTCGGCTTCATTGAAAGTAATGTTCGACACGCCATATCCGCCGGTTTCGTATGCGAAACGTTTGTCCTCGCCGGCAATGGCATCCATGATGTCTTTAACAACAACACTTTCACCGTCAAAACGATAGCCCCATGCAAGAGCTGTGTCAGGTTCATTCCAATTCACTGCAAAAATTGCCTTGTTGGCACCTTGGCCAATCCAATAAAGGATTTCCGACGGGTCAATCGTGGCTTCTTCGGCCAGCGGATAGACAGCTGCGACGGGCTTTTCCCAGACGTAAATGTAGTTTTCCGGGTCGATCAGGGTACCACACGACTCATCACCGAACTTCACATAGTCGCCGTTGTGAATGAGTTGGACGTTGAAATACTCCGTGGCCATCTCGCCGTTCACGTTGTACATCCACCACTCACCGGCCAAACTCAGGTTGAGAACACCATTGTTAAAGGTAACATCAGAAACGAAGCTCTCGCCCACGAAGCCAAAACGATGGTCAGCATCAGAGATTTGGAGCATCATGTCTTTCACCGTAACTGCTTCTTCATTGAAGCGGTAGCCCCATGCCAAAGCCGTGTCGGGCTCGTTCCAGTTGACGATGAAGACCACTTGATTTTCGCCCTCTCCAATCCAGAAGCGGATGTCGGCAGGGTCGATGCTAGCGTCCTGTTGCGCAAGCAGGTTGGTCGAAAACAGACCGAAGATTCCCATAAGGAATAAGAGTGTAAAGTTTTTAAAACGCATAATATTATTAGTTTAAAGATTTGACATTCAATTTCTTACCTCAAAACTTCAAGGGAAAACGTTGGTACACCTTATAATTAACGATAAGGAAAGGCCAGCTCTTGTCCCGAAAGCTTTGTTTCAGCGACAAGCGGCAGGTCTTCTGACTTACTCCTTTGGCATGGCCGCCTTCCCGAAAGACTTCGTTTTCAGTGGCATAGTGGCCAGTGTATAGAGCTTACAGCAGCGGGAACTGTCCGGGATTTGCACCCGGTTCCCTATTGAGCCTCGCGGCACCGCTTATCGGCGGCAAAGATAAGGTATTTTCGGAAAAAACATACTTCCAACGAAAAAAAAGTTCTATTTTTGCAATCAAAATCAAAAGAGAATACTTTCCATGAAAAGAATATTTGCGCTCCTGACCTTTTTCTTCGCCACCTTCGGCATAGCCAAGGCACAAGATGTCTATTTCTCCGGCAATTATAACGCGACGGGGAAAATTTGGAAAAACAACACTCTGGCCTACAACTTATCGGACAGCATCAATGTCCAACTGAAAGACCTTCAAGTAGCTGACGGTGGAATTGTTTATAGCGCAGGCTATGTTGGAGATTCGGCCAGTGGTTGCGGCCGTGTATGGAGGGACGACTCCTGCATTTTTACCTCAGTTGCCGGCACAGGAATCAACTGCCTGTTTCTCAATGACAGTGCTTGGATGGCGGCCGGAGGCAACACCGTGTGGCACAACGGCGAAGTTCTGTACTCCTATTCGGTTGACACCACTTCGGCCTGTATCATCAATGCTTTGGATATTGACAACAGTACGGATGACCTCTATGCTGGCGGCGTTGTCGTTACTCCCGGTGTATACGCTTGCGTATGGAAAAACGATGCGGTGTATTGGCAAAGCAACGGCTTGTCCAAAATCAACGACCTCTGCGTTGTGGGCAACAATATTTTTGCAGCCTGTTTTATCAACGGAGCCGAAACGAATGACGGCATAATCTGGCAAAACGATTCCATCATTTTCCAAACGGAACAAGGGGACATCACGATAGTAACCTCATACGGCGGCAGCATCTATTGGTCAGGAATTGCGATGGATACCGTTTATATTTGGCAAGATGGAGAGGTGCTTTATGCCCTTCCTGAAGTTACGGCCATCACCTCATTGGTTGTCAACGAGTTTGGCGTTTACTACGCCGGGGTAACAAATGGCGTTCCTACTGTATGGAAAGACGGAGCGGTACTTTACCAGCCTGAAGACTGCCAAAACATAACAAGCCTCGCTGTGCTTCCTTCCGAGACACCGCAGCCTGCTCCAGAGATACGCCTCTTGCCCTGGTTCGACGGTTTTGAGACCGACAGCACCGACTGGGCAGAATGGACCATTCTCGACTTTGACGGCAACACCGATATCGGTTGGGAACGCACCAATGTTAATGCTGCCACTGGCGATTTCAGCGCACGCCACCTCGCCTGCGACAACATCCAAGAAGGTTGGCTCATCACGCCCGCCCTCTACCTGACCCCATACTGCGACTCCGCATGGATGAGCTTCAAGACCATGGAAGCCAACCACCAGAACCATACCAGCAGCCAGCTGTTGATTTCGACCACTGGCACTGAAATCAGCCAATTCTCCGAGATTTGGTCGCAAGAAAATCCGTCAGAAGCATGGGACACAGTTCGGCTTGACCTCAGCGAATACCTAGGCGACACCATCCGTCTGGCCTTCAAATACAGTGGCCACCATGGTCACGACTGGTATATCGACGATGTCAACGTTGAAGAAGCACTGACACTTTACAACATCACCGTTGAGAGTGACCACCCGGAATGGGGCAGCGTGAGTGGCAGCGGAGCCTACCCCTACGGCGACACCATACAAATCGAAGCCCTGCCCAACATCGGTCATCAGTTTCTCACCTGGGACGATGGCAACACCAACAACCCACGCGACATCATCATTACGCAAGACAGCACATTTATTGCCTCCTTTGCCGTGAGCCAATTCACCATCACCGTCGAGAGCGACCATCCCGCTTGGGGCAGCGTTACCGGCGGCGGCACTTATTACTATGGAGACACCATAGAAATTGCCGCATCCTCCAACCTCGGCTTCGAATTCGTCAGCTGGGACGATGGCATCGCTGACAACCCTCGCACCATCATCGTCACGGAAGACCACCATTACATAGCCCAATTCCGTGTACAGCAATGCCTCATCAAGACTGAAGTCACCCCTGAAGGCGCCGGAACGGTGGAAGGCGGCGGCACCTATGACTACAACACCACCATTCACCTGGTGGCCCACAACAACACAGGCTATAGCTTTGAAATGTGGAGCGACGGCAACATCACCAACCCGCGCACCGTCATCGTGGAAGGAAATGCCACTTATACCGCCGTGTTTACTCCGCACCAATTTGAAATCACCACAGAAAGTGACCCCGTGGAAGGCGGCACGGTTACAGGCGCTGGCACATACGCCTATGGCAGCACAGCCACTCTGACCGCCACGCCCAGTGAGAACTACACCTTCCTCTGCTGGCAAGACGGCATTGTCAGTAACCCACGTAACGTTACAGTCACACAAAACGCCAACTACAGAGCCATGTTCCATCTCAACGGCACACCTCAATACACCATTACAGTGACATCCAACGACCCCGGGCTGGGTAACGTCACCGGAAGCGGCACCTATCCTGAAGGTAGCACTATCGAAATCAGTGCAAGGCCCAATACGGGCGTCCACTTTACAGGTTGGGACGACGGCAACACCGACAACCCTCGCAGCATTGTGGTTACGCAAAACATGGAGTTCATGGCCATCTTTACCGAGGCTGAGACCTACACCATCACGGTAAGGAGCGCTTCCCCGCTACTCGGCTCGACCTATGGCAGCGGCATTTACCCCGTCAACCAAGTCGTCACCATTGGCGCCACACCCAACAATGGCATACACTTCTCAGGCTGGCAAGACGGCGACATGAACAATCCCAGAACCATCATCGTTACTGGCGATGCCGAATACACAGCCTCCTTCTCTCATAATCCCGTTGAGACCTATACCGTTACCGTGTATTTTGATGAGAACCAAGGCTTCGTCATCGGTGCCGGCACCTACAGTGCCGGAGCAACAGCCACCTTGGCCGCCATCCCTGCCGACGACTACCAGTTTACGAAATGGAGCGACGGCACCACCGACAATCCCAAGGAAATCGTGGTTGACCACGACATTGTGCTGGCCGCCTTCTTCGGCTTCACGAGTGTTGACGAGAACGGCACGGAAACCCTAAGCCTCTACCCCAACCCCGCCAAAGACAAAATACGAATCGAGGGCATAGAAGGACAGCATGAAATTCAGATTTACAATGCCATGGGCATGCTGGTCAAGGCAACAAACCTCCATGGCAGTAACGAAATCTGCATTGAGGAACTCCCCTCTGGCCTATACATCATCCGCATCAGCGGACATGCCGTGAGGTTCATAAAGCAATAATACCTCATCGGAACATAATCAAGTTTGTCGGCAAAGGTCCCATTGCTTTCCACAGCCTGCCCGCCATCTGATGCCCCAGCGGATATTTGACTCTCTTCGCCACATTTATACCAAAGTAGTATGAAAAATTTACCATTATTGCAACTTTGTTTTGCTGCATCGTGTCGGTTTCGGCACAAACTTTGAAAAAACACCTCAACACACCACCATCTCCTTGTGGAAGCCCTGAAATTTTCTTCGCGAAGAAAATTTACGTCTTTCTTGGAGGGTATTTCTTTGACTTGTATGCATATGTTTATCCACCTTATTTTTAACCTTTTGCTCTATTTGTTGTGTGGTTTTGCTTCTAGCTTTTCTTCGGATGGCTCGCTTGCAGATTGTATCCCACAGTGGACGGAGGAATCCGATGTAACGACATGGCTTTTTGATGAGGGAACATTCATCCCTACGGCAAAGATTGTCGGTGATAAGTCGTGTTTTCTGCCTTTCAAAGAAGACTTTCTATCGTAATCACTCGAATAAAAATAGCTGAATGGTCGTCCAAAAGATACACTTACACTTAAATGCAAGATAAACTGCGCATTGTTTTCGTACCGTTCGTGCTGGCACTTGCAGGACTGACAGCAGGATACCCGTTTCTGAACTGGCTGTTGATCGTCAAACTCGGTGTCTTTCAACCGAAAGAAAATCTCACGGAGATTGTGCTGCCCCTCCTGCTGGCAGGGGCAACGGGATATTTCTACATTGCCCCAAAGGTGAAAGTGTTGGATCTGAAGACAGACTTTTTCCATACATTTCTGGCATTTATCGGGTTGGCGATACCGATGGTGTTTGCACAAAAATATATGGCCGCAAATACAGGCAAACAGACCATACTATCATCTATTGAAGAAATTGCGAACCATGCCCCGACGAAGTATTACGCCTTGGGTTCTTACCGTATCGACACCGCCACCATACGCTACCATGCCACCTACAGTATAGAGGGCAGGAACGCCGACAGGTTCAAGATGTATCTCTATGCCGTCATGCCCATCCGAGACACCGATGCGGACACCCTCTCCCACAAGCCGACCGCATGGCTGGGTACCGTCTATGAGGACGAAATAAGCAGCCGCAAGAGTCACGAAACATTGGAGAGGGCATACAACGCATTCATCAGGCAGAGCCAAGCCCGAACCGGGTATGAAGACTTCTCGCACTTCCTCTGCTTCGAGCGGATAGGCAAGTCGTCAAAACATTACGAGGGCTTCTGGAATGCCGTCGGGCAAGGCGTTCGTTCTCCGTCCGACCCCGTCATACTGGAGGGCATGAACGTGCCTTACGGGGCGAGGGACAGCGACCTGCTGCAACGCTTCCTTACGGCACTTCTCATCGCCCTTGGCGGATGGCTGTTGCTCTCTATCATCCCCAAGACCAACCCCAAGGAACTCAAGCGCATCAAAGAGAGGAAGCCTGACCTGATGGCACAGATAGAGCGGCAGGAATGGCTCGACCTGATAATCCCTCACAAGGGCTGGTTTGTGACACCCATCATCATGCTTGCCAATACAGCCGTCTTCTTCCTGATGGTCTTTGCGGGGAAAGGGTTTCTTACCTTTCAGGCTGACGACCTGCTTGCTTGGGGAGGCTGCTATGCCCCGATGGTGAGCCGTGGAGAGTGGTGGAGGTTGCTCACAGCCCCGTTTCTGCACGACGGAGTGATGCACCTGTTCGCCAATATGGCTTGCCTCGTTTATGTGGGCAAGTGCCTCGAACCCCTGATGAACCGCACCCGATACATTTGCATCTATCTGCTCTCGGCACTCGCAGGAAGCGTAGCAAGCCTGCTTTGGCAC
>JBGYWU010000155.1:0-15617 GCA_041842265.1 Candidatus Limimorpha sp.
AATAGGCAGTCGAAAGGTTTTCATCGACACAGACGATATGTGGCATTTCCTGGCCGATAAGGCTGCCGATTTTTGTCAATACTGAATCAGCCACAAAGGGTATGGTACTTTCGGCCCAATGTGTGCCATAGCGGGTGAACAGAGGATATTCCGCCTTGTCTTTGAACGATTTGAAATAACTCAGGAAGTCGATGTGGGGAATGCCGTTTTCCTTGAATAGTTGCGTGTAGTAGTCTTGGACGCAGAACGGCATGATGGAGTCTTGGTAGTCTTGCGGCATGTATTCGGGATAAACCCAGGTCTTGGAGGGAGCCTCAACGTAGAGGAACGCTGTGCCATGGTTGCGCAGGCTATCAATAAGTACAAGGGTTTTCTTGATGTCGCGTTGGGCTTGGGCTTCAAATGCTTCTTTCGATTTGTAGCGGCTCCTGAAGTTTTTCCCCGTCACCTCGTCAAGATACATCTTGAGAAACATCTCCTTGTGTTTGCCTTGTATGATGTTGCCGTTGGTGGACTTGTTGAACAGCGAGAACAGGCATTGGTTGTAGGAGCGGATGCAAGGCTCGCGGAATCCGCTTTTGCGCTTTGCATGGTCGGTGAGGTAGTTCTGGAAAGTGCCGTCGATATAGCTCTTTGTGGTCAGTTTCACGGGTTGCTCGTTGGGGACATACCCCGCCAAAGGCTTCATCTTCACCACATGGGTGAATCCCTGCAACAGAATGGCGGTGAACGCCGTGAAGATGCAAATGAGCTGTATGAAGAAGTGTGGTTTCTTATTCATGGCTCAGAATCTGAAATAGATGAAGGGGTTGAAGTCGGAAACACATAACGATCCTGCGGAGAGGACGAACAGAACCAAGGTGAGAGCGAACATCGTCCACGACAACGGTTTGGAGTAGCTGTCGGCGAAAATCTTGTCAAGAAGCCTTTGTCCGGACTTGATCAGTGTCAGGAAGGAGAAGACGATTGAGAGTGCGAAGACACTCCAGAATTGGGCATCACCCGCCACTGTCATGCCGCCATTGAAAGCGAATAGTGTCCGATAGAAAGCGCCGGCATCGGCCGCTGTGTCAACCCGGAAGAGTACCCAACCCATGACCACGAGGAAGAAGGTGATAATAATCGAAGGAATGGTGCCGATTTTCTCCAAAGTGTTCTTAAGGAAGAGCTTGTCGGCGCAGATGAACAGGCCGTGGAAAGCGCCCCAAAGGACGAAGTTCCACGAGGCGCCATGCCATAATCCTGAAAGCAGGAAGCAGAGCCACAGGTTGAGGTACATGCGCCCCTTACCCTTGCGGTTGCCTCCGAGTGGGATGTAGAGGTAGTTCATGATGAAGTTGCCGAGGGTCATGTGCCAGCGTTTCCAGAACTCCGTGACGCTGCGGCTGGTATATGGGCTGTTGAAGTTTTCAGGGAAGCGGAACCCCATCATCTTGCCGAGTCCTATGGCCATGTCAGAGTAGCCGGAGAAGTCGAAGTAGATCTGGAAGGTGTATGCGAGGATACCGATCCAGGCCGTGCCGGTACTCAAGTTACCATAGCTCATGCCGAACACTTGGTCGGCATAGGCGGCCATGGTGTTGGCGATGAGCACTTTTTTCGCCAAGCCAATGACGAAACGGTAGAAACCCACCACGCGGTCTTCCATCGTGCTGGTGCGCGAAACCAGTTGGGCAGCCACGCTGTTGTAGTTGACAATGGGACCTGCGATAAGCTGTGGAAACATCATGATATACAGCACATAATCGGTCAGCTTTTGGCTGGGCGGTGTGGTGCCGCGATATACGTCAATGGTGTAGGTGATGGACTGAAAGGTAAAGAAGGAGATGCCTATGGGCAGGGCAACCTTCATCCAACCTACGGGTTCATGATGCGCCCAACCCAAGATGGTATTCAGATTCTCCATGAAGAAGTTGGCATATTTGAAGTAGAGCAGCAAGCCTAAGGCCATGATGACGGAAAGGGCGCAGAGCAGTTTCTTCGTCCCTGTTTTTTCGGTCTTGGCCATGCCTCGCACTAAGAAATAGTTGACGATGCACTCGCCAACGAGCAGGAAGACAAAGTCGGGGGCGCCATAGGCGTAGAAGATGAGGGAGAAGAGCAATAAGGTATAGTTCCTGAGTTTTTGCGGCGTGATGAAGTACGCTATCAAAAAGATAGGCAGGAAGTAAAAGAGGAAAATGTTGCTGCTAAATACCATATTTTGCTTGTTTAGGGATTGGATTACTAATTGTTATCTTTTTGTTGTTCAAGGATATAAATGGCGTTGAGTCTGAGGTTTTCTTCGACCGACAGGCCGCGCTCCTGAGCTTGAGCCTCAATGGCCTTGAGCCATTCCTTGTTGTTTCGTATCGACTCGATGGTGGCATTGATGCGTGCCTCTTGAGGGATGTCGGAGCCGTTTTCAAAGAGTTCTTGCGCGGTTTGAACGAAGCCGTTCATGTAGTCGTACATATAGTTGGAGGTGTAGACGGCCATCACGATGTCGGCTTCTTCCAAGATTTGGTTGGCTTCGGGCAAGAAACGGACTTTTTTCCAGTTGAAGCGTGGCTCCGACGAGATGACAATATCATTGTATTTCCAATAGTTCCACGTGCTGAAGGCATCGAGGAAACAAGACTTCTCAAAAGGCACGAAATTGCCGTCGCCCACCACGAGGAGTTTTGGGCAGTCGGTGCCAAGGGTGTCGCTCAAGACGCATCCGGGACAGGGTTGCTTGGGTTTGTATAAGGGGAAGAGCAGGTTGAGGCTTGGCTCCAGCTCGCCGTCTTGGGCGGTATAATCTCTTGTGAGGTTGGGGTTGACGCACTTGATGGACGGTAGTTTGAAATCAGTGAGCTCTTCCATTTTTCGGAGGATGGAATCAGAAACAAAAGGTATGGTTGAATAAGCCCAATGGCTACCCAAGCGGGTAAAAAGCGGATAACTGACGGTGTCCTTTACGGATTTGAAACCATTAAGGAAGTCGATATGGGGGATGCCGTTCTCCTTGAAGAGCTGGATGTAGTATTCTTCCAACGAAAAATCGGCAAGGCCGTCCCGATAACGTTCGGGTAAGTTTTCAGGATAGACCAAGGGCTTGGAAGGGCAGAAGACAAACAGGAATTGGGTGCCATGTTGACGTAGGGTATCCATCAGTGTCACAGTGGCTTGCACGTTTTTTTTGGCTTCGGTTTTGGCTTCCTCGACACTTGAAAACCGATTCTGAAGCATTTTGCCAGTCGCATCGTCGACTGTGCCGCTCAGATAAAGTTCGTGATGTTGTCCCTTGATAATGAAAGGGTTGTAGGTCTTGTCGAAGCAAGCGAACGCCATTTGGTTGTAGCTTTTAGAGAAGAACTCTCGGAAACCGGTGTTTTGCCATGCGAGTTCGGCAAGATAGTTCTGGTAGCTTCTGTCGTGTAAAGTGTTGATGTTGAACTCTTTCTTTTGCACTTGATAGGTGATAGGCTGATTCATGTAGTTGAGCAAGGGCTTTGGCTTAACGACGTGTGTCAGTCCTTGCAGCGCAATAGCAGCAAGCAATGTCATGATACAGACGAATTGGGTGATATGGTGCCGTTGTTTGTTCAAGATTAGAACCTAAAGTAAATGAACGGACTGAAGCCACTGGCATTCAAGGCACCGAGGCAGAAGACGAAAGCCATGACGCTGGCCACGAATGCGATGATGTGCTGGCGTTTGTTGTATTCTGTGAAATAAACCTTGTCCTGCACTTTGAGACCGAACTTGGAAAGGGTGAAAAAAGAGAAGAAGGCGGCCACAAGCATGGTAACGTATAGGTGAGGGTTGTCGCTGAAGTGGAAGGGCACAAAATCAAAGGCGAACAGGCGCTTGATAAACATCCATGACAGGTCAATACGTTCGATGCGGAAGAAGCAGCGTGTCAACACGATGATGAGGAAGGTGAAGAATACCGAGGGGAAACGCCCCAATCGCTCGTTGAATTTTTTTAGGAAGAGCTTGTCGGCGCAGATGAAGATGCCTTGAAGGGCGCCATATACCACGAAATTCCATGCAGCGCCATGCCAAAGGCCGCTGACGAGGAAACAGAACCAAAGGTTGAAGTACTTTCGGGCTTCGGACTTCACACGGCTTCCTCCCAAGGGGAAGTAGAGGTAGTTCTTGATGAACACACTGAAGGTCTGGTGCCAGCGGCGCCAAAATTCTGATATTGTAGTGGATATGTATGGGTTGTCGAAGTTTTCGGGAAATTTGAAGCCCATCATCCGGCCCAAGCCGATGGCCATGTCGGAATAACCGGCAAAGTCGAAATAGATTTGGAAGGTGAAAGCGAAGATGGCAATCCATGCACTGGTGGAATCGAGGGTGGCTATCTTGCTGGCGATGTCGGCGAGTTGGGAGGAAGTCAGCACGTCGTAGTTGGAAGGGCCGAGGATATTGTCAACTTGAAATCCGATGACATCGGCGATGAGGATTTTCTTGCACAGGCCTATGACGAAGCGGTAGAAGCCGTGGAGTCTGTCCGTATAGAGCGACTCTCGGTTGCGGATTTGGTCGGCGATGTCGCAGTAGCGAACGATGGGGCCGGCAATCAGTTGAGGGAACATGACGATGTAGAGCATGTAGTCGCTCAGCTTATCCATTGGCTCGTTCACCTTGCGGTATGTGTCCATAGTATAGGTGACGCTCTGGAACGAGAAGAAGGAAATGCCGATGGGTAGCAGAATCTTGGTCCATTGCAGCGGCTCGGCATGGAGCCAGCCCAACACAGAATTGATGTTCTGCATGGTGAAGTTGCCGTATTTGAAGTAGAACAGCAGCCCAATGCTGATGGCGATGGAGATGCCGCAGAGCAGTTTCTTCATGCCGGGCTTTTCGGTATTGTCCATCCAACGCACCAAATAAAAGTTGGCAACGACGGACAAGATGAGGTGGATGATGAATTCAGGCGCGCCCCAAGCGTAGAAAACGAGAGAGGCGAGTAGGAGAAAATAGTTGCGAATCTTCCTCGGCAGGATGAAATAGACAAGGAAGAAGATCGGCATAAAATAGAGTAGGAATACGTTACTGCTGAATACCATATTGATAGCTGGTTGATCTTGTTTTTAGAAAAATTCGCCTTTTTCGATTTTCGGTCGGTTGTCAGTCGGACCCTTGCTCAAGGACGGTTATTGCCGTTGGCTTTCTGCTGCATTTGCCGCATCTGGTTCTCCTAACTCGATATGCGGTGTGTCGGCAATTCGTTGTCATCGTACTTGTTGATGGCAGGTATGATGTACAAATAACCCTGCTTCCCGGACACAATGAAATCATTATTAATTTTGAATTTCATCATCTTGACATTTTTCTTGATTTATTAGGAATTCGTATTGTGCCATTCTCCATTTTGTGATTCACAATCCAAAGGGCATCGTCGTGGATGGTCTGTTCGAGGCTTTTGCCTTGTTGGACAGACTTTTCGCGCATGGCTTTCATCTGTTCCTCATTGCCCGAGATGGCTTTTATGGTCCTTTCCACTTCTCTTTCTATGAAAGCTGTTGAGTCTTTCGAGAAAAAGGCTTCCACTAGTTTGGAACGTTTTGTGGGTATGCTGTCTTTCAGTTCAGGGAAATAATTCTCTGGATAGTTGTTGATGAGCCACTGCGCATCATCATGTATGATATCTTCGATGGGTTTGCCTTTTGCCGCAGATTGCTCTTTCATTCTGTCCATCCAAGCCGAATCGGCATGGATGGCTTGCGTGAGAATGTTACTGACAGAGTCGATTTCCTCTGTGTCATAGCAAAGGGCGAGCAGGGCTTTTTTCGTAAAGTCGTTATTGAGCCTGTAGAGTTGCGTTGTGCTGTAAAACAGGTTGATGAAATCAGAAGAGAGAATCTCCTCAACGATGTCCACCTCTTTCACTGATCGGTAGCTTGGGTCAAAGTAGATGGTGCTGTTGTAGTACCAATAGGGTGAGGAAGAAAAAATCTCCTGAAGGGGGATTTGATTGGCGATGTTCCACCAATATGAATCGCCGATGATAAGCATTTTGGGCATCACCGCCGTGGAGTCCATGTCGGTGGTGGTAGCAGCGTAATAATACATCGGTCTGGGCAACGGCCTGATAAGGTTAAGCAGTTGCTCAAGGTCCATGTCGGCCGTTTGTGCGGCTTCGAGCCTTCTGGGCATGATGATAATGTTCCTCAAGTTGATGCCCCCCAGGTGTTCCATGTAGCTGATGAGTGTATCGGCAGCGAAAAGTGCACCATATTTCGACCAATGCGTTCCTGTTTTTGGAAACAGCATGAAATCTGCCGTGTCCTTCACTTGAAGGAAGCACTCCTCCAAATCGAGAAAGTTAATGCGCAGTTTTGGATATTCCTCTTTGTAGAATACCCTGGCTGACATCTTCTTTTCGCCATCAAATCCCGCATTGCGGTTTTCGGGGAGATATTCGGGATAAATCATGTCTTTTGAGGGGGCCAAAGACACGAAAAGCTTGATGTTGTATGAGTCCAAAATGTGCTGCAACTGATACACCCGTTTGGCTTCTTTTGCCAATCGTTGGGTCATCTGGTCAGCATTCGCGGCATGCTGATGGAAATGGATTTGATAGTAGTCTTCAACTACCCAAGGCTCGTAAAGCCATCCGTCTTTGCCAAAGACGAGAATGCCGCGGCTGACGTAGGTTTTTCCGAAAAAGTCCCAAAGGTATTGATTATAGCACCTTAACAGAGGCTCCCTGAATCCGAAATTCTGCATCAAGTAGGCTTCGGTGCCGCTTTGGAAACTGCCGTCAACATAGCTTTTAAGTGTCAAGTCAGGCATTGGCTTTGGCACTTCAACACCTTTCAGTTCCTCAAACTTCCACAAATGTGTGGCTTTTTGAATCATGGATGCAAAAAGAACCAGTCCCAACAAACAGCACAATATGATATAAGTAAGGTTTTTCATGGAAAAATTAATGTGCAAAAATAGAAAAAAATTCTTTATCAGAGTAAAAAGCGCTACTTTTGCACAAATGAAAATGATAGAATTGCTCTCACCCGCCAAGGATGCCGAAACGGGCATGGCCGCCATCAACCATGGTGCGGATGCCGTCTATATTGGAGGCCCTGACTTTGGCGCGCGCGAAAAGGCAAGCAACGGTATTGGGGATATCGGACGCCTGTGCCGCCATGCCGCCTTGTTTGACGCTAAGGTATATGTCACGCTGAACACCTTGCTGTACGAACGTGAGTTGGAGCGCGCCCGAAAGATAGCCTTCGACTGCTGGAACGCCGGTGTCGATGCGCTTATTGTGCAGGATATGCAACTGCTCCAACTTGATCTGCCTCCCATTCCGCTTCATGCCAGCACACAATGCGACAATCTGACGGTCGAAAAAGTGCAGCTTCTTGAACGTATGGGATTTAGTCAAGTGGTTTTGGGCCGCGAACTGAGCCTTAAGCAGATTCGGGAAATACGGGAAAAGACCTCAATACCTTTGGAGTTTTTCGTACATGGTTCGCTTTGTGCCAGCCACAGCGGGCAGTGCTATCTGAGTCAGTTTATCGGCAACCGCAGCGCCAATCGGGGCGCCTGTGCACAACCCTGCCGCCTGCCCTGGGACCTGCTTGATGGCGATGGGAAGGTTCTCATCAAGGACGTGCATCAGCTTTCGTTGAAAGACCTGAACAACAGCTCCCTTCTGGAGGAGCTCATCGATACGGGCATCACGAGCTTCAAAATAGAAGGGCGCATGAAAGACGTTGATTATGTGAAGAATGTAACTGCTTTCTATCGCCAGAAACTGGATGAAATCTTGAGCCGCAGAACTGATTTGAGGCAGGCTTCCTACGGACATTGCAATGCTTCTTTTGAAGTCAACCCTGAAAAATCATTCAACCGAGGCTTTACGGATTTCTTCATCAAGGGACGGCAAAAGGATATTGGCGCACCTTTTACCCCAAAATCGATGGGCGAATACATCGGAATGGTCAACTGGTGTAATCCCCTTCGCATGGAAATCCAAACCGACAAGACCTTGCATAATGGCGATGGCCTGTGCTTTTTGAGCCCGGACAACAAGCTGGTGGGCTTGCGTGCAGACGTGGTGAGTACGGGCAGAAACGGAGTGCACATTGTCTCTACAAGCCGTCCCCACTGTGCCTACCGAGGCGCGAAAATCTACCGCAATTTTGACCTCGAATGGCAAAAAGAGGTTGAGGCCTCATCGGGCAACCGCAAGAGGGACATCGATTTGGAATTGCACGAAACCGAAACGGGTTATGAAATGACCGCCTTCTGTAGAGATGTGATTCATCGCTTCTCCACAAGCGTTTGTTGTGATAAAATCACGGCCAACAATCCCGAAAAGGCCAACGAAAACATCCGCAAGAAAGCCCTGCAATGGGGCGACACGGCGTTCAACCCCATCAATTTGGAACTGCAATTCGCCGTGCCGCGACTCATTCCCGCCGCTGTCATAGGCGAGATGAAACGCGATTTGGCAATGAAAATGACCCAAGAATTGGTTGATAACCATCAAAACAACCGTCTCCGCAGAGACGTTTCCCGAAAAGTCTCCAATAATCATACAGAATCCGAAAGAGACGTTTCCCGAAACGTCATGACCGACCCTGATTTCATTCCCGAGGTGTTGATGACATGCCACCATTGCGTTCGCTATGCCAACGGGATATGCGTGAAAGAAACCGGGCAAAAGGCTTTGCCCTTATTCATCCGCAATGGCAACAACACCTTCCGCCTCGATTTTGACTGTCAAAATTGTGTGATGACCGTTTCTGCTCTTAATGGCTGAGCACCAAATCGTTGTATCCAAGGATTACCTTGAGGCCTTTCCCTTTGAAGAAAGTTTTCACCTTGTTTTTGTCCCATTCTGTGGCAGCCAGAATGAAGTCGCCGCCCCAAGCCCCCAACGATTTCAGTGTGCCTTCAAAATCAGGGAAGCGTTTTTGCACGGGCTCTTGCCCTATGCATCGGGCGATGATGCGCTCGTGGCATTGCATGAGCAACCCGAATTCATCCAAGCTCTCGCATTTGGGAACAGAGCGGCTGATATTTGATATCGCTTCTATATCTTTTTGTAAATCAGTGGAATTGTACTTTTCCAAAAAAGCCTTGGTCTCCTTGGAGCTGCTTTGCTTATGACCTAAGTATATGAAGAAAAGCCGTTCGGCGAAAGGCGGACGGAAATCAATAGGTTTGACCAATGGGCTTGGGTCATCGGCTGCCTCATCGGCCATCGACGGTGCCTTATTGGAAGGCCGTTGCGCAGTATGAAAAGCTGTTTCAGGTGTTGTCAGCTGATAATAAAGGGGTTGGTCGGCCGTTGCGCAGGCGATGTCGTATCCTGATCCGCCGAAGGTCAGTTTCAGCAATTTGTATGGGTCAACATTGGCCCATTGCGCGAGGTTGGCTATCAAGCTGGAACTGCTGCCGAGGCCCCAATTTGGGTCGAAGTCCAAGTGGGTCTCAAAGCGTAGGTTGTTTTCAATCGCAGAGGGATTCAATTTGCGGACTGCATACAGAATCTGGGCCAGTCTTTCAGCCTTGGTTGGGTCGTTGCTGTCGATAATATCGAGGGTCTCAGGGTTTAGGGTAGCCGCAAACCATAGGCCGTCAGGTTTTTCCGCAAACCACCGTAGTGATGTTTCCTGCAACGTCTCCCGAAATGTTTCCACAGTCATGGATTGTCCCAGGCGCAAGGGTAAGGCCAAAGACAATGCACCTTTCAGAACAAGGTATTCGCCCGTCAATAGGAATTTCCCGTTGGAATGGTAGCGGTTCATTTTTTCAAGGAGTCTAAGTATTGTTCCACAGCCGCATACGACACGGTCTTGTCCTTGAAATGATCCTGTGCCTTATTCTTTTCTTCGTCTGAGGCGTTGAGTTGGTTGAGAATGTTGTTGAGGTGCATTTTCATGTGTCCGGCTTGGATGCCCTTGGTGGTGAGTGAGCGCACTGCTGAGAAATTGTTTGCCAAGCCCATTGTGGCGGCTACCATCATCAGCTCGGGGGCTGTAGGGTTGCCCAAAAGTTCGAGAGTCTTCTTGGCCAAAGGGTGCAGGCTGGTCAGCCCTCCAATAGTGCCTAAGGCCATGGGCACTTCAAGTTCGAAACGGAAAATGCCTTTTTCAATGTAGGCTGAAGAGAGGCTTTCATAATGCCCGTTGCGCGAGGCGAAGGTATGTCCTGCGGCCTCTACCGCGCGGAAGTCGTTGCCTGTGGCGATGACAACGGCGTCAATGCCGTTGAAAATGCCTTTGTTGTGGGTGGTGGCACGGTCGGTGTCGATGTGGGCAATGTCAACAGCTTTTTTGAATTTCTTTGCGTATTCAGAGCCGGAAAAATGTTCGTCAATGCCATCGAGTTGTTCTACGGGGCATTCCACCCATGCTTTCACGCGGCAGTCGGGCGTGTTGTTCGACAGGATGGTCATGATGACCTCCACCTTTCGGAACTTCTCTGGGAGGTCTTTTCGCTCGGCGAAGAAGTCTTGCAGGCTGTGGCCGAACTGCTCCAAAACCGAATTGATGAAGTTGGCGCCCATCGCATCGCCGGTGCCAAATTCGACACGGATTTGGTAATAATCAGCGATTTGTCCTGAATAGTCAATGAGCTTCATGCCCAAGATTCCCCCGCCGCGCTTGACCATCTTCGCAGTCATTGCGGCGGTGTCGTTGAGCAATCGCTTCTCAATTTCCGGGAACAAGGCCATAAGTTGTCCTTTTTCGCCGCACCAACTGAAATGTACTTGCCCGACTTTGCGTGTGTCCACTACCTCGGCATGGAATCCTCCGCACTCGCCCCAGAACTTGGCCGCTGCCGAGGCTGCCGCCACCACTGAGCTTTCCTCGATGACCATAGGCACGATGTAGTTCTTGCCGTTGATGATCACATTGGGGGAAATGCCGTATGGGATGAAGAAATTGGTTATGGTGTTCTCGCTGAACTCGTCAAATAGCTGCTGCTGTTTCGAGTCTGCATGCCAGTAGCTTTTCAGCAGACTGATGACTTCGCCCGGATTCTCGAAGTAGTTGGCGATCAGTTTCAATTTTTCTTCCTTGAGAAGTTTCGAAAAGCCTTTCTTTATGCGTTCGCGAGCAGCCATATTCAATGGTTTAGTAGAGCCGTGTACTCTTGCGGTATTGTCGGTAGGTTGCTTTTGCATGGTACGGGTGTGTCATGCCAACAAAACCTGAAGTGTGTCTATGGGCTTTCCCGTTCCTATTACCATTCTTCTTCGATGATGACTTTTTCGGGAATGAGGCTCTCCTCAAATTTTTTGCCCCAGTCTTCGGCAAAAGCGGAAATCTGTTCGAGATAATTGTCCCAAACGGGTTGATACAAAGGGTCTTCTTTGTTCATCCATTCCTCGCAGGGATGGTTCGATTGGGTTTTCTGCATGAAGTCGGTGAGCGTGTAGCGCACGCGGCCTTCACGCACCTCGATGGTGAAATAATAGGTAATCCAAGGCCATTTCGACTTTACCGCATCGCCGTTGTCCAATTGGATCTGGTGCTTCCCTTTCAAGGTGCGACCGTCGTTCTGTTGGAGGATGGTCGATGGGCTCTTGTAATAGGAGTTCATGAATTTGCTGTAAATGCGGTTAAACACCTCTTCCTCGGAGCCAACAGTGTTAATGACTTTGCGAAAACTGATTTTCTCCGTCTTGGGGTCGATGGGCATGGTGGATTGGGCAAAACTGACGGTCGCAAACAGGAGCGCGACGATGATCAATGCGGTTTTCTTCATTTCGAATTGTTATTTGGTTACAAAATTAGTAATAATTCAGGTTGCCTTGGAGCAACGGGGCGGGAAATAGCAAATATCAGGCCAAATGGGTTGACGTCCGAGCCATCCCAAACGACCAAAACGGGCATTCAGGTAGAAAAGTTATTAGTCCATGTGAACGAATCTACGGTTTTTTGCCAATGCTTGGATGGTAGAACTTTCGTCGCAATCAACTTGTTTCAGCGGATTTCCTTTGTAATAAATAGTGGAAGCATGGGTCAATTGGCCTTCCAATAGGTCTGTGACCCAAACGGTGGCTTCAGAGAAGTTGGAAAGCGCTACATGCATTTCTGCTACTTGGGTCTCCACCGTGTTCAACATGCTGGCTTCTCTGAGGACAATGTTGGCATTGGCTGTTTCACCGCCTTTGTTCACAAAACGGGAGGCATCCGTCAATTCAATATCCAATAGGTCGGAGGCCTGGATTTGCCCGTTGAATTGTGAGCTTTTATGCAAGGCAGCTTTGCAGGAAAGACCTTCAAAGCGGAAATCAATTAGTTTTGAGGTTTCTTCAACCTCGATCTCGCACTGGCTGCCTGCAAACGTCAGACCACTGCAAATGGAGGCACCACTCAGATCCATCTCGAGTTGGGTTCCTTCAAAAGCACCGTTGCATTGTATTGTTGAGGCTTCTTCGGCTTCCAATTTCTCAAGTTTGGACAAATGCACGGTGGCACGGAACACGGAGCTGATGACGGGATAGGTCGACTCGATGAAGCCGAGTTCGAGTTGGGTGCCTTCCATCTTGGCCTTGATACGCTCTTCAAGATAGGCGGAGTACTCCAACTCGACAAAAGTGTTGCTGTCGGCGACCACTGTAACCTCCCAAGCATCGGAAACTTCGATTTGTCGGATGTCGGCATTTTCAAGGACGGTTTTCTGCACGAGGGTCATGTCGACTTTTTTCTGGCAGGAGACCGTGATGCAGGATGCCACACATAGGATTAGGATGTTTTTTAATGCTTTCATTTCAGTTTATTATTGGTTCTCGTTGTGTTGTACGATAATAACGATGGCGTGTGCGGATTATTATTGGTGATGATAAGGCTCGCCTTTCAAAATCGTGAAGGCGCGGTATAGCTGTTCCACGAAGAGGAGCCGCACCATCTGATGGCTGAAGGTCATGGGTGAGAGCGACAGTTTGGCGTTGGCACGGTCGTAAACCTCTTGCGCAAAGCCGTAAGGGCCGCCGATGACGAAGACCAAGCGCTTGGCGCCTGAGGCCATCTGTTTTCCGATGCTTCCGGCAAGTTCAACAGAGGTGAACTGTTTGCCGTTCTCGTCCAATAGCACCACATGGTCGCCAGGTTGCAGCTGTTGCAGCAGGAGGAAGCTTTCGGCTTTTTTCTGCTGTTCCTCGCTGAGGGTTTTTCGGTTTCGCGGGTCGGGGATTTCCTTCATCTCAAACGAAGCATAATGCCCAATGCGGCCCACGTATTTCTTGATGCCGGCGATGAGGTAGTCTTCGTCTGTTTTCCCGATGACGAGCAGCAACATCTTCATTTTCGGTCATTATTATTTTCCATCGGATTGCTGCCCTTCCCGAACTTTGGATAATAGTTCTTTGGCTTTTTCACGGTCTTTCTCCAACTGGGCTTTCAGCCTGTTCAAACCGTCAAACTTTTCTTCGTCGCGGATACGGTCGATAAAACGCACCTGGATATGCTTGCCGTAGAGGTCGCCCTCAAAATCGAATAGGTTCACCTCGATGATGGGGTTGTCCCCGCTGCGGTCGCCGATGGTGGGCCTATGTCCGATGTTGGCCATGGCCTTGTAGGTCTTGTTCTCGTAATTGACCAAGCAGGCATACACGCCACAGTTGCTGATGAGCATGTATTCCTTGGGCAACTCGAGGTTGGCCGTGGGGAAGCCCAAGGTGCGCCCAATCTTATTTCCTACAACCACCTCGGCGGTGACGGAATAGGTGTAGCCAAGCAATTGGTTGGCACGCCTGACATTGCCTTGAGCAAGGGCATTCCGGATTTTTGTGGAGCTGATGGCAATGTTCTCAACGTCTTGTGCGGCAACGCGTTCCACCTTGAAGTTGTATTTCCTCATCAAGTCGTTGAGCAGGCCGAAGTCGCCAATGCGGTTTTTCCCGAAATGGTGGTCGTATCCCACTACGATATAGGCGGGTTTGATGTTCTCAATGATGTAGTCTTTGATGAAGACTTCGGAAGGAGTGCGCGAAAACTCCTTGGTGAAGTTGATGATGACCACATTGTCGATGCCGAATTCCTCAAACTTGCGCAGCTTCTCTTCGGGTGTAGTGATGAAGCGCAGATGGGAGCTGTCAATATTGAGCACTTGGCGCGGATGGGGGCTGAAAGTAACCACAACCGTCTCACCGCCTATGCTTTGCGCTATGGATTTCATCTTTTTGAAGATGGCCTGATGACCCAGATGCACACCGTCAAATGTGCCGATGGTAACAACGGCTTTTGGGATGTTTCGGGTTTCTATGATGTTGTGAAAAACGTTCATCCTTAGTAAAACTGATTGATGATATGCTGTGCGATTTGCACGGCGTTGGTGGCCGCACCTTTTCGGATGTTGTCGCTCACAATCCAGAGGTTCATTCCGTTGTCAATGCTGTAGTCGCGGCGGATGCGGCCCACAAAGACTTCGTCTTTGTCGAATGCGTTGATGGCCATCGGATATTCGTTTTGGCTTGGATTGTCCTGCACGATGACACCTGTGGTGGAGGCCAGCAAGCGGCGAATGTCCTCGATCTCAAAGGGTCGCTTTGTTTCCACATTGACGGCCTCGCTATGGCCTCCCGTTACGGGTACGCGTGTCGCGGTCGCAGTGATGGCAAGGCTGGGGTCACGCAGTATCTTGCGGGTTTCATTCACTAATTTTTCCTCCTCGGAAGTGTAACCGTTTTCGCCAAAATCGCCCGCATGGGGCAGCACATTGCGGTAGATTTGATGCGGGTAGGCGGGTTTTGTTGTTGTGGAGATGGTGCTTGCACCGTCTCCACAAAAATTTTCCTCGTTGTCCAACTGATTCATCCCTTTCAGTCCGCTGCCGCTTACGCTTTGGTAGGTGGAAATCACCAGGCGTTTGATGCCAAAAGCCTTATGTATGGGCGCCAAGGCCATCACCATCTGGATGGTGGAGCAGTTGGGGTTGGCGATGATGTGGGTCTTGTCCGTGATGGTGTCGGCGTTGATTTCGGGGACGACCAAGGGCGTGCCCTTCTCCATGCGCCAGGCCGAGCTGTTGTCGACGACGAAGGTGCCTTGTTCGGCAAAGCGCGGCGCATATTGCCGTGAAGCCGAGGCACCTGCCGAGAAGATGGCGATGTCGGGGTGGCTGCCGAGGGCTTCCTCCACACTGACGACTTTGTGGGCCTTGCCTCGGAAAACGATTTCCTTGCCCACGGAGCGTTCCGAGGCGGCTACAATCAATTCGTTGATATGAATGTGCTGTTCGTCAAGCACTTGGAGTATCTTCGAGCCTACCAATCCGGTGGCTCCCACTACTGCCATTTTCATTTTTTCCCGTTTTGCGTATTTGGCTGCAAAATTAGGAAAAAATGTCAAGTTGCTGATTTAAAACCGCACTTTGTAGGAAAATGAAAATCATTCAACCGATTAATGAACGGCTCTCTGTGAGGTATTGGGCAGGATGCCGAACAGCAAATCTCCCATTCTTGGCATTACAAACGAAACATCACCGTACCCATGATTGGGCGGTTGATTCTCAACGGATAGCCGATATACTGTGCCGTAAAGTCCTTGTCGAAATGGTTCAGCAGGCCGTAACTTGACGAGATCTTGAAGATGATGTCGTTGTGTTGGATTCCGATGCCGAAATTCCATGAAAGGTTCACCCAGTGCCATAAAGGCTTGCCGCTGTTTTCGAGC
>JBGYWU010000156.1:0-7275 GCA_041842265.1 Candidatus Limimorpha sp.
GGTTGCCGAGAACGAGCGTATCCGCGAGGAGTACCAAAACGAACGCCGTCAAAACACCAGCCTCACCCGTCAAAAGGAAGAGCTGACCAACAAGGTGAATCAGGCTACCACGATGAAACTCTTCAACTACAGTGCCCAAGCCGTGCGCTTCAAAGGTAGCGGAAAGGAAAGCGTTACCGATAGGGCCAGCCGCACCGAACGCATCAGAGTTGACTTCACCGTGGCCGCCAACGAACTCATTACGCCCGGTACAAAGCTGTTCTATGTGCGTATCGCCGACCCCAAGCGTGCCATCATCAGCAAGGGCACAGGCGACGAGTATGCCTTCAAGTCGAATGGCGAGACCTTGCAGTTCACTGAGAAGGTGAGGGTTAACTATGACGGCACGGAGACCGCAGTACGCGCCTATTATGTGAAGCCTGACGCCTTTGAGATGATGCCTGGCACCTATTTCATCGACGTTTACGAGGAAAGCGGCAAGCTGATCGGACAGACGGCCATCGATTTGAAGTAAATCATTCCAAAACTGTTTTCAACACCTCGTGCGAATGGAAGTCATCCATCACGGGGGCATGAAGCCGCAAGAACACGATGAGTCCGTCGAGCAACTCTCGGCGCTGGCTTACGCGCAAAGGCAGGCGGCAAGCTTCGTCTATGCCTACATTGAGCAATTGCGACAGCAGCATTGCGTTCTCCGGTTTATAGTAGTAGGGATGTAACGGAAGGTTGTGGGTAAAAGAGCCTTCCATCATGTCGAAACAACAGCCTGAACTGTGGTTGGCAGTGGGGTAAAAACCAAGGTGGCGTGTCAGCTCCAAAGTGAAAAACAAGGGGAAATTGGCATAGTCTTGATGTGCCAAATCAAGCCATAACAGCGACTTTGCTGTGAAGTCGTAAAGTGGCTCATTTTGCTCCTGCATTGTCAAGGTCTTACATAGCAATTCGTTGATATAAAGAAGAATGGCACTTTTGTTTATCACGAAAGGAATGCTCTGATAGACCGCGAAGAGCTGCACATCTTTCATGTATCCCAAATTGCTTCTATTGGGTTTGCCGCTTTCTACATAATTGATAAGATGTAGGTTTTGGAATAATGCCGCCCGGCATTTCGCGCTTCGGTTAAACGCTCCTTTCACCATGTAGGAGCGGAGGCCGAGGCTGCGGGTGAATACTTTTACGATAAGGCTGGTGTCGCCGTAGCGGATGGATTGAAGGACGATGCCTTGGATTGTGTCGTCCATCAGTTCATAATCAAAATCTTGGATGCAAACTTGTCAGTGCCTCGCTTGGTGCTGACGAAGATGAGGTATACACCAGGCTCCACTTTCTCACCGTTGATATTAGTGCAGTCCCATGTGGCTTGACCGCCTTCCGAAATCAATTGGGTGACGAAAGCGCCGTCAACGGTGGTGATTCTCACCAACGAGTTGGAAACCAGTCCTTTAATTCCAACAAAGCCGCTATAACCCAATCTGACCGGATTGGGATAGGCAACCACATCGCTGATGTATGGGTCGGGTGTGGCATATTCGCTGCGATAGGAGATGACTCCGCTTCCTGTGCCGAAAAAAACCTCTCCGCTTCTGTCGATGGCAATGGTGGTAACCGCATTGTCGAGCAGAGGGCTGTTGCTGGAGTTGAAATAGTGGATTTCCTTTGGTTTGTTTTCGAACGACATGAGATAGACCCCCGATTCGAGGCCAAACCATATTTTGTCGGAGCCTTCCATGGCTGCTATGGAGAGTACGCTGGATTCGGCGAACAAGAAGTCGTATTGGTCGGTGCCGTCATTACGAGGCACGCGTACTTGTGTAGCGTCGAAGTTGGAGCCGTTGAATATCTTTCTTGTATCTTCAAACAAACAAGGGCCTTTGTCGGTACCAGCCCAAACATTCCCCTTGCTGTCGAGAGCAAGGCAGTTGACAAAGCCGGAAAGTTTGCCGTAGCCTGCGGCCGAGTTGAGGTTGGCCGTCTGGTCGTCGGTGGGGTCGTCGAAGGAGCCGTTGTCATTGAATACGATTACTTCGCCATTGCGCCGAGTAATCCATTTGTAGTCGTTATTGTCGATAAGCAGTGTGCCGATGTCGATACCGCTCAGCGACCCGCCAAAGTTGTAGGCATGCCACGTGCCGTTGGGCTCCATCATGGAAAGGAGGCTGTTTGCGCCCGAATTGGCGACCCAAAGGTTGCCTTTGCTGTCGAACCCCAGTCCGCTGATTAGAATTTTTGGGTCTGTGTCGGCAACCCAATAGCCAAGCGTGCTGTTTTCTGTGTTGAATACCTCGACCAGTTCGTTTTCTTTGAATTTCAAAATGCCGTTGCCCCATGTGCCTACGTAAGTGACTGATGGGTCTCTGGGGTTGGTGGCAGTGCAAATGAAGTCGGAATAGTCGTTGAAATCGGGGAGGGTGGTGCTATTGAGAATGGTCCATAAGCCGTCGAACCGGGCCACGCCCTCGCGCATATAGCGCTTCCCCCAGTTGGCCCCATGGCCTCCTGTGGCAATCCATACCTGATCGCCAAAGGCCTTGAGTTCAAAGACGTTTTTAGAGGCTGTGCCGTTGGGCTTCACGTCCATGTTGTTCCAACCGTCAGAAGTCCTGATGAGGCCACGTTTCGCGTCTCCTATCCAAAACATGCCGTTGTTGTCTAATGCAACGGACAAAGGCTCGATGGATCCACCGGGAGAGTGTATGGATTGCAGTTGGTTGAAGTTGCGGTCGTGCACCGAAACACTGTATCGGTTGACCAAAAGAAGTTGGTCGTTGTAGGTACGCATCTCTTGTTTCTCGCTGACATTCTCTTTGTCGAAATAGCCCCAGTGGTTACCGTCGTACACAAAGATGGTGTCGGCATTGAAGCCGCCCTTGTAGTTGAGCAACATCTTGCCATCAAACACTTCCAACTCTGTGTAGGCCAAATGCGGGTGGATGAGGCCGTTGTCGAAGTGCCATGCGGCATAGTTGGCTAAGTTTGGGGCATCTTGTGCCGCATAATAAACGCCGTTGTCAGTGCAGGCATAAATGCGGCCGTTATAGATGGCCACATCGGTAACGTTCACCAAGTCGCCTTGGTTGCCAATGTAATAGGTGTCTTTTACCTCTTCCTTCTTCAGGTCAAAGACGACGATGCCAAAGCTACAAGCCACGTATGCCAAATCGCCATCGAAGTAAACATGGTTGATGCTTTTGTTGCCTACGATGTTCTTGTCCTTGATATCACTCATATTGTGGATGTTGCCGTCTTTGTCGATAAGGTCGACATTGGCACTGGTGTAGGCTACAAAGAGTTTGTGCTGGCTTTGGTTGTAGCGCATGGTGCTGATGCCAATGTCCGACAAGCCGTTGATTTTGTTGAGGATGTTGATGGAGTTGTCTTGCGTGTCGTAGTAGAACAACTCATACTGGGTGGCCGCGTAAACTTTATTTCCGACAAGCTCAACGGCGATGACTTTCTGATAGGGAAGGTGGGTGCGCCAGTTGCCTATGGAGATGCCTTCTTGTGCCATTGCGAATGAGGCAAGCAGGCAAGAAACAATCATGGAAAAGAATATTTGTTTTCTCATTTGTTGATGATTTTGGGCGGTAAAGATACATAATAACGGCGAAAGCATAGAAACTATTTTCTATCTTTGCAGAAATTATTGTACAAAATGAAGAAACTATTATTCTCAATTGCAGCCATCATGTTGACAGTCAATGCAATTGTCTAAAAATATCTGGGATGGTTCCTCTGAACCCTGGACTGAGGTCAGTGGTGGCACTTCGGGAGGCATCTTCGGCATGGTCAGCCCCATCAACCCGACCAAGGCAGAGAACGAAATCCAGGTTACCAACTGCTTTTTCCTCACTTCGGCTGGCGGCAACAACGGCTACGGCACAGGCATGGCCGCCGATGAAATGAAGACCGAACAATTCAAGAACCAGCTTGACCAAAGTTCGCATTCTTTTGTCATGGACAATGGCACCAATGAAGGTTATCCCATCCACGGTTTGTCGAGTTTCATCCTTATGGAAGTCTCGGAGGTCACTTGCCATGCCGCGAAACTCTCAGCTTGGATCCATCAAGGCAATGCCAACTTTGCGCGGGCCATTTTCTTTTATCAGAAGTTCGACAGTGGTGCCTGGATTGAAGTGGATGTGCCGACCGATGGGTATGTGGAGACCGTGCTTGAGGACCTTGAGGAAGACACTGATTATGTGTTTGATATGGAAATCCATTATGCCGATGGTGGCCTGGTCGCTTGGGGTCTCATGTTCTTCCGCACTGGTTATGATATGGCTGATGAAAACTCAAGTGAGGCGGCGGTGTATCCCAATCCCGTTACAGACTTTGCCTATATTCAGGGTGTTGAAACGATGGAAGCACAAGTTTTCAACGCATTGGGCCAAAGGGTACTGAAAGCCGCAAACGCGACTGAAATCAATGTCGGCGATTTGTCGGAGGGCTTGTATTTGCCACACATTACCACTGATAGCTGGAAAGTGATTGAGAGAAGAATTGCAGTGAAGTGATAAGTTGTAATTCAGCGGATGGTATTCCACTGGAAAGGGGTGATTACCAGTAACTGAAAACGCTGAGCTTCTATTTTTATTGAGTGATATTTTGTTGGTTTTAATTTTCTGATTTTCAGTATTGCTTACCAAAATGTATGTGTGTTGACAAAATGTAAGTGGCTAAAAATTAGAGTTTTTTGTATAATTTTGCGACATCTAAAAGAAAAATGATGAACAAGAAGGAAATACAAAGTGCCACTTCCCCCGATTGCCCGATACGCAATGTAATTTCGCATATCACCGACAAGTGGTCGCTGCTTGTGCTTTACACCTTGGAGCAAAAGAAGGTGTTGCGTTTCAAGGATTTATGGCGGCAAATCCCTGACATTTCACAAAAAATGCTGACTTCGACACTGCGCTACCTCGAAAACGACGGTATCATCGTCCGCGAGGTGTTCGTGGAAGTGCCGCCAAGGGTGGAATACCGTCTCAGTGAGCGTGGACAAAGCCTTATGCCGCATTTGGATGCACTGATTTCATGGGGAATCGAACATTCGGAAGCGATTATCAACGACAGAAAAATTCACTTAAAATCAAATAATTAAATCAAAACAAAAATGGAAAATACAAGTAACATAGTAGGTCAGTTCCAGGCGTATGAATTGAACGGATTCCGCCTGCATGTTTACAACAGCAATGATGTGATGGCCGACACCTCTTTTATTATTGAGGGAGAAGAAGGTCTCGTAGTGATGGAGTATCCCTTGTTCAAGGTTAATGCCGCTGAGTTTGGCGAGTACCTTAAAGCTCTTGGCAAGCCCATCGTTACCGACATCACAGACTATCATCTGGGCGGCAGTGATCAGTTGCCCATCATCATGCCCGAAGGCATGCCTGCATTCATCAAAGGCCCCATTTATGGCGGTATGATGAAAGGTTTTGCCCGGTCGTTCGGCGAAACTATGGTGGCTTTGCCTACCCAAAAAGCCACCGAGGTTCCATTTGGCAGCACACAGCAATTTGCTGGCGTTGATTTCCGCTTTGAGCATGGCGCTGAAAGCGATTTCCCTGGTGCTAGCATTATCATTGGCGGACAAGTGTTCTATAGCCATTGGGCTTATTACACCGCCCACATGAGTCCGTTGCAGTTGGGCAATGCTGCTGCCATTGATGCAGAAATGAAGGCCACCAACTATGCCCTTGCTTCGGGTTGCAAATACTACATTGGCGGTCATGGCGGCTTGGTGGAGAAGCCTGCCGTTGAAGTCCGTATCGCCTATCTCGAAAAGATGAAGGCTCTGCGCGCCGAGATGAAAGATATGGCTTCGTTTGCCGAAGCCTTAAAGGCCGCCTTCCCAGATATGCCGGGCGAGATTGCACCGCTGGCAGAGGCATTGTACAAATAATATAACAATCTACTAACCAACAATAAACCAGTTGTCTTGGCGTTCCAATAAGGCAACTGGTTTTTAATTCATATGGAGATCAAGGAACTACAAAAAGCCTTGCAAAATGCTGATGCCGTAGTAGTCGGTGCGGGAGCAGGACTCTCCACCTCAGCCGGGTTCACTTATTCGGGTGAACGCTTTCAGCACTGTTTTCCCGACTTTATTGAAAAGTATGGCTTTGCTGACATGTATACGGCTGGTTTCCATCAGTTTGCGAGCGAGGAAGAACATTGGGCCTATTGGAGCCGCCATATCTATTATAACCGCTATATTCCCGCTCCGAAACCCGTGTACGGCAACCTGCTGAAATTGCTGAACGGTAAGGACTATTTCGTCATCACCACCAATGTGGACCATCAGTTTCAGAAGGCGGGTTTCGACAAACAAAGGTTGTTCTACACGCAGGGCGACTATGGTTTGTTCCAATGCGCAACACCTTGCCATCAAAAGACCTATGACAATGAAAAAATTGTGAAACGGATGATTGTCGAACAAGCCGATTTGCGGGTTCCATCGGCATTGGTTCCGCATTGCCCTGTCTGCGGCGGCAAAATGAAGGTGAACTTGCGTTCCGACAACACTTTTGTGGAGGATGAAGGCTGGCACGCTGCGGCGCAACGCTATGTCGAGTTCATCAACCGCCATCAGAGCGGTAAAGCGCTATACTGGGATTTGGGCATCGGCAGCAACACCCCAACCATCATCAAACTGCCGTTCATGCAGCAGACCTACCGCAATCCCGAAGCAATTTATGCCACAGTCAACCTTGATGAGGCTTTCACCATGGAGCAGATCAAAGACCGTTCTATTGTGATTGACGCGGATATTAACGATGTGTTGAACACCATATTATCAAGAATATGAACCGTTTGGAATATTTGATAGACTACCTTCTGAAAGAAGATAGCCGCTATTCGGAGATGAAAATCCCTGAAGCCGAGCAGGAGAAGCGTGACCTTTTCCGTGCCTTGCGCAATGCGCGTGAGCCGAAACCCATAAGAGAAGAGTTCTTGCGTTTGCAGGATGAGGAGTTGCTGGTACAATTGCAGGAAAAAGGCGTTGTGGAACTGCCCAAAGAGCCACAATTCCGGATTTGGCAAGGAGATATTACCCGATTAAAAGTGGCTGCCATCGTTAATGCCGCCAACAGCCAAATGTTGGGTTGCTTTCATCCTTTGCACAAGTGTATCGACAATGCCATCCATTCCGCCGCCGGTGTGCAGCTGCGTGAGGAATGTTACCGGATAATGCTCCAGCAAGGCTATGAGGAGCCGACTGGTCAAGCCAAAATCACAAAAGCTTACAACCTGCCGTGCCGTTATGTGATTCAC
>JBGYWU010000157.1:0-2698 GCA_041842265.1 Candidatus Limimorpha sp.
TCCCCATCACGATGCCGATCATCAGGCTGAGCAGCACGGCGATGAAGCCTACTGTCAAGCTGATGCGGCTGCCTAATACCAAGCGGCTTAGGAAGTCGCGGCCAAATTGGTCGGTGCCCAATAGAAACTTGCGGTGTTTCACGCAATGTGAACGGATGTAGCAGTCGGCTTCGCCGGCCATGGCAAAAGAAAGGTTTGTTAATTCTTGATTGTCAATAATTTCTGTTCTTACACTAAGGTCCTCTTCGCTTTGATACAAATACACCGTGGTTTGGTACGCATTGATGTTGATACTGTCGAAGGGCAGGTAGATACAGTCGTCGGGACGGCCGTTGAGCAGGAAACGGAAGAAGGGAGTCTTCGGGTTGGGGTTCTCTTTGGGAACCAACAGCATGTCGACCTCAAATCCGGGCTTTTTCGTGCTGATTTCGAGAATTTGCCGATTGGCGTTGGGGGTTTTGTCGGGAATGACAGGGTAGGCGAAGACGGCCATCAAAGCCCACAATAGGACGAAGCCGAGGGATACCGTTCCGAGCTTGTTGCTGCGGAAGCGCCTCCAAGCCAAGGTTTTGGGCGATTGGTCTTTTTTCTTCTTGCCGTTCATTTTCTCCACCTATGAGTTTTCTCCACCTATGAGCCGTCAAAAATACGTAATTCGCCCCTGATGTTGAGCGAAAAATAAAAAAATAAGAATTTTGTCTACAAAATCATGGTCAATTCGGAAAAATGTTGTATTTTTGCAGCCTCAAATCAGATGGTGGGTGTAGCTCAGTTGGTTAGAGTACCGGATTGTGGTTCCGTGGGTCGTGGGTTCGAATCCCATCTCCCACCCTGACAGCGAAAGAGATTCCGAAAGGGTCTCTTTTTTTGTTTGGTGCTTTTCCAAAACATAACGCATGGACTCTTTTAGGCTTCATCGGGTTGTCATTTCAGCCAATTGGTGGGCGTATCCATACCCTTGAATCCCAAGAAAAAACGACAAATATTGTCTGAAAGGGGAAAAATGTGTATTTTTGCACCTCAATTTGAGGGATATGGCAAGGATAATGGCTATCGACTTGGGGCGCAAGCGCAGCGGCATTGCCGTTACCGACCCTTTGCAAATCATCGCCAACGGGCTGACGACGGTGGAATCGCACAAGCTCGCCGACTTTGTGGTGAACTATGTTCAGCAAGAAGCAGTGGAACAAATCGTCATTGGAGAGCCCAAGGATATGAAAAACAATCCTTCCGACTGCTCCAAATACATCGAACCCATCGTCAACCGTCTCAAAAAGTTGCTGCCCGACATGAAAATCGTGCGCTACGACGAGCGCTTCACCTCGGTGATGGCGCTCCAAACCATGATTGACACGGGACTGAGCAAGTCGAAACGGCAGGACAAGGAACTCGTCGATACCATCGCCGCCACCATCATCCTCCAATCTTATATGGAATCAATAAATCGTAGACACTAATGATACTGCCCATCGTAGCATACGGTCATCCCACCTTGAAAGCCGTAGCCCAACCCATCGCCTCCGATTATCCCGACCTAGAAAAACTGTTGGCCGACATGTGGGAGACACTGGCGCATTCCGAGGGAGTCGGCTTGGCCGCTCCACAGGTCAACAAGTCCATCCGCCTGTTCATCGTCAACGGCAACCCCTTCTATCCGGATTATCCCGAGGGAAAAGGCTTCAAGCAGGTTTTCATCAATGCCGAGCTAATAGAAGCATTTGGTGACGATGTCTCCTTTAAGGAAGGCTGTTTGAGCTTGCCCAATATTTATGAGGATGTGGTTCGCAAGGACAAAATCCATATCAAATATCTTGATGAGAACTTTCTGGAACACGAGGATGTGTTTGAAGGCATTCAGTCGCGTATCATCCAACACGAATACGACCATTTGGAAGGGCATGTCCATGTCGACCGTATCGCACCGCTGCGCAAGACCTTGCTGCAAAGCAAACTGCGTGCCATCTCCGAAGGCAAATGCGACGCTGACTACCGCATGATTTTTCCGCGCAAGAAGAAATACAGATAATAACAGAATATGATGAGGAAAACACTTAAGCTGATGACTTTCGCCTTGCTGGCATTCGCTTTGTCTGCCTGCGGAGGAAAACAGATTACGCAGGAAGACCTGAAAGAAGCAGAAGCCACGTTGTTTAATGAAGACCACTCGCTGAACGAGACTTTGGCACCCCAGGTGGCGGAGATGTACTGCGAGTTCGTTAAGCAACACCCAGAGGACTCCACTGCGGCTCAAAGGCTTTACCAGGCCATGGAAATTAATGTTTTGTTGAAGAATGCCGAAAGAAGCATTAAGATTGGCGACCAACTGTTGGAGCAGTATCCCCAGTCTGAATGGGCTCCGTTAGGCCTTTTCCTGTTGGGATCGTATGTCTATGACGAACAACTCAATGACACAGCCAAGGCCCATGATGCCTACCGAAAGCTGATTGACGACTATCCTGACAGCAAACTTGTTGACGATGCCAAAAAATCAATTGAATTCTTAGGCATGACACCCGAGGAAATCATGGCCACATTCATGATGTCGCAGACGGAAGAAGAGGAAGAGTAATCGAAAACGACTCTCTTGGAATCGTGGAGGACAAGAACAAGATGCGTACATTATTTCTGGGGATTACTTTGCAAGTAACTTTTTCATCGTAATTACAGAGGCAAAAACAGTAATTATTTTCGAGAAGAA
>JBGYWU010000158.1:0-3037 GCA_041842265.1 Candidatus Limimorpha sp.
AACTCCGCGACAACGGCGGCGACGGCTGGAAAGGCGCAGCCATCAGCGTAACTGATGCCGAAGGTAGCCGTATTGCAGTGGTTACCATGGCGCAAGGTTCGGAGAAGGTCGTCGACCTGCCTCTACTGCGTGGCAACCTCAGTTTCATCTGGAACCACGGCTGGTACCACAATAATGAGGAATACGACACAGACTTTGAGTGCTCTTTCACGATTCTGGACTACGCCGGCAACGAACTCTACACCTCAGCTGACCTCGAAGACGGCGTGTTTATGACTTACGACAACAACTGCGAAGAAACTCCGCTGACCTGCTATCCCGTTCAGAACCTTGAGGGCGAATACTTATGGAACCATGATGATGAATTAGGCGGCTATCTGGCATGGAATAAGCCCAATATCGCCAACAACCTGGTTCAATTTAATGTTTACCGCACTCTCATCACCTATAAATCTGATGAACTAATTGCCCAAATCCCCTATGACGGAGCGGATACATACACGTATTTCGACAACATGGCTGCAGGCTGGATGGGTGACTACAGCTATAAAGTGACAAGCATATACCGCTTTGGCGAGGAGGAATGTGAGTCTGAGGCTTCTGTGACGACAATACTCATCACCGACATAGAAGAAAACAGTGGGGAGGCTGTCCAAGTCTATCCCAACCCGACCAGTGGCGTGCTCAATGTGAGCGGCAATGGTGCCATGCACATCGCCGTAAGCAACCTGCTTGGGCAAAAACTTCAGGAAGTGAGCGCTGAAAACAACTTTTCCTTGGACTTGAGCCGTTACGAATCAGGAATTTTTCTCATCCGCATTGAGAGCGGCAATGGAATAACAATGCAAAAGGTCAATGTGAACAAATAGGATTTCGGTTCTATACAAGACAGCCGCCCCGAATTCAGGGCGGCTGTCTGTTTTTATGCCACGGGGCTGACACACTGTGACGGTCCTGCTACATTACCAATTCAGAATTTTCTTGAAATCATATTCCTCGGGGTTGGGAAGGTATGCCCTGGCCTTGTCGTAGTCGGCAGGGCAGATATATTGCAAACCGTCGTTGAAAATCAGTTCAGCCTTAGGGCTGTTCATGTTGACCAAGCGTGGCTTGATCTTGCCGTTCTCGTCTTCCACATCCTTCAGATAAAGCGGCTCAATCTCGCCTTTTGGATTGGCGGTGACCATGGCACCGGTCACGCCCCTGTCGAAGAGTTTCTTCACACCATAGCCCAATAGAGAACAATAGGTCAAATCATAACCGTTTGGCTCAACGCAACGGATTTCATAGCCGATTTCAACGGGGCGACTCTTCACGTTGACACCCAGAACCATAAGCCTTTTCTGGAGCAAAAGATTAAAGATATGGGCCTTGCTCACGTTGCCCAGCTCTGGATGTCCATGTTCATCGTAGGTGAAGGCGACACCCGATTTCTCTATTTCCTCGTCACTCATGAAATGGAAAACACCCTCGCTGATGACTACCACGCCATAGTTGACACCCAACAGTTTCCGCTTCACTATGGAACTGACCACAATCTTGATAATGGCTTCAAAAGTGACTTGGGCATGGTTGAACATCTCAGGGATGACAACCATTGGACAATGGCAGGCCGAAGTCATGCCAAAAGCCAAATGGCCCGCCTCACGACCCATGGCCGACACCACGAACCAATTGCCGCTGGTGCGGGCATCCTCATAAACGGTCTGCACCAGATGCACCGCCTCGTCCTTGGCCGAATAATAGCCGAATGTCGGGCTGCCTTCGGGCAAGGGAAGGTCATTGTCGATGGTCTTGGGCACATGGATATTTTGAATCTTCACATCGTTGGATTCCAGATACTTGGAGATGCGGTTTGCGGTAGAAGCCGTGTCATCGCCTCCAATGGTGACCAGCAACTTGATGTTGTTCTGAACAAAGAAATTCGTGTTAAACTCCTCGTTTTTCGGCTTGTAACGGCTCATCCTAAGGGCTGAGCCGCCTTGTTTGAGGATGGCGTCGGCATAGAGAAAGTCCATCTCAACCGCATCGGGATTGGGCTTGAAGAGGTTCTTGTAGCCTTCGTTGAGGCCTAGGACACGGTAGCCTGCCTTGAGGAAAGTTTTCGCCACGGTACTGACGACCGTGTTGATTCCAGGTGCCGGACCGCCGCCGGCCAAGATAACTATTGATTCTTTCATAAATTATGATTTGTAGATTATTGTTGTTTCCATCATCGTCGCTTTGCATCATTACTCAATCACCAACTCATCACAGAAAATCCAGGCTTTCTGCCCCGCGCCGACATGGCCTTTGGGACAGTTGCCAATGGTTTTGGCCACCATTCTCACATATTGGGCATTGGTGAACGGATGTACCTCCATTTCTTGAATGAAAGCGCCATCGACATCCATGGGCAGCTCGTTTTTCACCTTGCCAACGCTTCGGAAGTGCTTGCCGTCGTTGCTGACGAAATACTCCACTTCCGTCGGCATCCAAATCCAGGAATACACTTCCTGCAAGAAGCTGCCCGCCAATCGGTTGATTCTTTTCATCTGGCCCAAATCGACTGTGGCGACAAGGTCGACACCGTAATAGCCTTGCCACGCACCCGTGCGGAAGTTCTCGCCGCCGCGCTGGTGGTCAATCAGAGCATTGAGGCCGCCTGCCTCATATTGTTGGTCATACCTATTCTCCAGCATCACGCTGTGGCGTGCGTCAATAAGAAAATACTGGGCTTCAACAGGATGGCTCCAACGTCCCGACTGCTTTGCGGCAGCGCACACAGTGGCACTCTCTTTCAGGCAAAGCGGTTGCTCATAAAGCACTCCGTTTTTCTTCGGGTCGCTGCCATCCAAAGTATAGTAAATCTTGGCATCTTCCTCCGGATGGCTCATGCTCACCACGAGACTGTCGAAAAAAGTGTCGGAGCCGACATTAATCGTCGGAACAATTACGATTTGCTCGCCCGGAATACGCATTACGGGACAATTCCCAGGCTGCGTGGCCCAGGAAGAACTGCATTTGTCTGTCATGATGAACTCCAAAGTGCCACCAT
>JBGYWU010000159.1:0-3994 GCA_041842265.1 Candidatus Limimorpha sp.
CGGCAACCGTGTATTCTGGAGCGTACAATTTGTCTATTCGGTCAAAATCACCGTAGGTATAGGTCGTCCATTTCCGCTGTTCCAAAGGCAGTCCCCTGAAATAAGGCTCGCTCACCCTGAACAGGCGGCCCCAACGGTCGTACTGCGTGTCATGGTAGACGACTTTATCCTGACCGTTCTCAGGCAAACCGTGCGACACGGTGCGCAGTGCGCGGCCCAAGGCATCGTAGATGGTGAGTGCCTCGGCGCTGCCCGAGCTTCGCTTCCATGTGAAATAGGATGCTGCATATAGGCCTTCGCCGTAACACTGGTAGGCGCTGCCGGCAAGCCAGCGCAGGGCGGTTACGGTCTCCGTCCCGGCAATGCGGCTCTGGCCGACGTCGCGGTCGCGGCTGTAACTGCGGACAGTGACGCCAAGATGGTCGGGGTTCTCCGTATAGGTGGAGTAGCCGTTGCAGTCGGTCTCGGTCACAAGGTTGCCATGCACATCGTCATATTCGTAAAGGCTCACATAGTCGTGGGCGTGCGTAGGGTCGTATTCCTCGGTTTTCTTCGTCAGGAAACGGAAGTCCAGCGAATATTCATACATGGTCTTAAAACCGTCTTCCGACCTTCCGACTACAGGATAATGGCTTTCATCTTTCATGCGGCCTGTGGAATAGTATGTGTAATATGCGGTCATTGCCAAAGGATCGGCATTGTTTTCCACGCCCGACGGATAGGTGGTAACATACTTCGGCAGGTATGGCTTATCGCTGTCATAGGAATACACCGTTAGCGACTTGGAACCGGCATAGCCCTGTGTCCTACGGGTTGATTTCGTGAGGATGGACAGTGGGCGATTGGGCATCCAAAGGTTACCCGTGTTGAGCGATTGGGCGTATTCGGTGTGCGTCATGGTCTGGAACTCGCATTGCGACACCGCCACAGGGTCTCCCGGATCGGTTCCTTGGCGGGTCTCGATCAGGCGGATTGCATTATTGTATTTGTACAAGCCGTTCTGCTGTTGCCCGTCGTAATCGTTCTCGGTGATACGACGACGCAAGTGCCCCCTCTCGCCAAGCAATTCGAACTCGTCGATGAAAGTGGTCTTGGTAAGTGGTGCAAACACCTTGATTCCCAGGTCGTTCATGTCGCGTTTGCAAAGGCCTTTGCGGTAGTTGTAGACGGTTGAGGCCGTCTTGACTTCCTCGCCGTCATCCCTGTAGCGGTACAGTTCCTCCGTTTCGGGCACGAACGCCCGATGTTCCTCCATCGGCTTGAAGCTGTATGTCCGCACCAGTTTGCCTTGGTGTTTTGTCGATTGTGAGTTATTGGTTTGATCGCCAATCAGCCAGCTGTCGCGTGTGATACTCGTGAACCCCAGGAGCCCCTTGCCTTTCCTGTGGACGATGAGGTTGGCGTAGGAGAATAGGTCCACCGCGTGGGCTTGTGCCGGCACATTGGTGTTGTATGACGACAAGGCCCTGACGGCCCTGACGGGCAGAGGGGTGCCGTACAGCTCAAGCCCCAGGTCTTGCCCAATCCTGTCGACCTCATAGATGTTGTCGGATTTCATCGGATTGTTTACCAGATAGTCGTAGTCGAAAGAAACCCTGTTGCCCATGCCGTCGGTGATGGAATTGACGTTGTAGTAGATGGAATGTTGGGGGAAAGAGAACACTCTTTCTTTGGTTATAAGTGAAATGTTTTCTTGAGACATAAAATTGCCAACACACAAGCCTGGTGTCGTTTCAATTCCCAGCTGAGAGCCACTTGCATTAAACTCTTCCACTCTCGAAAAACCTTGCTCGGTGGGAGGGCCATACAAGACTGCAAACTTGTAGTCGCCTCTCGTCGAATCCTTTTTATTTCTCAACATAATGTCTGACTTTCCGTCCCCATCGACATCAGCAACTTCAAGAAAGAATTCCAAGCCCTCTTTGCCTTGTATGGAGAAGCTCGCGTCATCAGGATCTTCGTCTCCTAAATACCTGTGCATTATGTCTGTCACATCAAAAACAGGGTAAGAATGCCAATCTCGTTTGAAAAGAAGGATTTGCCATTTTTTACTGTCTTTCCTGAATGTAAGAAAATCCGTATGGCCATCGCCGTTGAAATCGCCTGTAAAGTTTCTGTTCCAACAATCCATCATATTGGCCAAGGAATACCAAGAATAGCGTCCCTCACTGTTGATATAGACTTTAGCGATCACGCCTGGATCGTCGTCAAATTCGCTATCGAACCAAACTTCCGTTTTCCCATCGCCGTCAAAGTCGCCAGGCACATACCTCAACCCGTTCCAATCGGTGACGCTGGTGCTTTGTTTAATGTAGCCGCTTTGTTCATCGTAGTATATGTATACAAAGTGTTTATAAGGGAAAGTGAAAATAATGTCACAATGTCCCTTGCCAAGAAAATCCCCAACAATGAAAGAATAATCCCTTCTGTTTGTTATATTAAATTCCAAGACATTGCCATTGTACCAAACATGGTCGCTCCCTTCACCAAAAACTGAAAATGTCAGGTTGGAACTTCCTGAAGGCTCAAAAGACGCAGCATAGCGGGTGTCATTCTTTTGTTGCGACTTGTTCTCAACCGTTTCTCTGTTTATTGGGCACAACTTAAAGACATCATAGCTTGCCCTAGACAAATTACCCCAAAATTCATCTGTAAAGTGGCCGACAAACAACACTTCATCTATGCCATCACCATCAAAGTCGCGAACATAAACCCAGCGAAGATAGTATGGAATGGCGAAAGTCCCTATTTGCTCAAAAGAGAGCGTGCCACTAACGTCATCGGTTTTTGTGTGTCCCATGTTTAAATAGGCGTCTGCTTTATACGCAAATCCATTATTCTTTCTGACGACTATCAAGTCTTGAAATCCATCACCATTAAAATCCCCTGCGAATTTGACTCGACCTTCTAATTCCAACGGGCTTTGAAAAGTAAAATCAATATCAGAGATATACATATCGTTGATATTCGGATATTCTCCCCAGTCGATTATTGTTGGATTATACGATACACCTTCATATTCGTAGCGGATCTCCTTCAACCGATTATAGAAATAGCAAGAGCTCAATTGCCCGCTATTCTCGTCGTATATGAATTCATACTTGCTTAACGGCTTGCTCCAGTGATAGATGGAAACCTTTTCCAACAGCCAACGCTGATAAAGGAGATAGTTGCCGATGGCCATGCTCTCTTTGTCAACCCGGTCCTTTTTGTAATGGAACCCGATGCCGTATTTCGTCCCTCTGTCTGATTCGTTGGCGTCCCGCGCATGGGTATTGGCACAATATTGTATGTTGTCCAATCTATAGTTGTGGCCAACATCATCTATTATATAATTGTACACCATGTAGTTGCCCATCCTGTCCTCCACGCGCTTCAGCAGCCACATCACCACTTTCTTCTTCCCTTCGCTTTCGTCTATGACGCGCGCATTGTCAGGCTCGTTGTCCACCTTGCCGTAATACAACACCTTGCCGTCGGCTGTGAAAACCTTGAAGTGCGAGATGATCTTATAGCTGTAGCTGCCTTGGCCAAACAAACCGCCGCCGTTAACATGTATCGTCTCCGTATAGGACACGATTTTGCTCATCCCGTCGACTTCCGTCCTGTATTCGGCGCCGTTTGAGCCATAGGCCGCGCCATCAAGCACCATGAGCCTTTGCCCGTCCAAGGCAAAACGGTCATGATCGTCGAGCGCGACCCCCTGTGACCGTGCCATCATGGTAATCGGTCTGTCCCACGCGAGTAATCGCCGACAGGCCGCCCAATGTCCATCCCCAGCCCAGCAAGCCGTTGCCGCTTTGGCTGTTGTAAACGATGGACAGGTTGGGCTCTATCCCGCCCATGCCTTCCGGCACTTGGATGGGGATGGAGTAGGAAGCGCCGCCCAAGGCGGTGACGTCAACCGTGCCGCCGATGGCTCCGACTGCTACCTTGTCCTCTGTTGGAGGTTTAACCTCATAGTCTTGTGCTTTTGCCGAAAATGCAACAAACA
>JBGYWU010000160.1:0-34569 GCA_041842265.1 Candidatus Limimorpha sp.
ACATCTTCAAGTGTTTCGGTTGCGGCAAGGCGGGCGACTCCGCCAAGTTCCTCATGGAACACGAGCATTACACCTATCCCGAAGCATTGCGCTATCTCGCCAAAAAATACAACATCAAGATTGAGGAAAAGGAGCTGACCGCCGAGGAAATCATGTTGCAAAGTGTGCGCGAGAAGATGTTCAACATCAACGAGTTTGCGGACAAGTATTTTGTGGATACTTTGTGGAATACCAAGGAAGGTCAGACCATTGGTTTGGAGTATTTCCGTGAGCGCGGCTACCTCAACCCCGTCATCGAGAAGTTCCATCTTGGTTACAACCCTGATGCTGGTGGTGGGAGCATTTTCACCGAATATGCCAAGAAGAACGGGTATAGCGAGGAACTTTTGGAGCAAATCGGCCTGTCCATCAAAGGGCAGAAAGGCCCCTACGACCGCTTCCATGGTCGCGTGATGTTCCCCATACACAATCTCACGGGACGTGTCATCGGATTTGGCGGGCGCATCCTTGTTAATGACAAGAAAAGCCCGAAATACCAGAACTCACCCGAGTCGGAGATCTACGACAAGAAGCAGACGCTTTACGGCATCTATTTTGCCAAAAATGCCATTGCCCGTCAGGACGAGTGCATCCTTGTGGAAGGCTATTTTGATGTGCTTCGAATGCACCAGATTGGCATCGAGAATGTGGTAGCCAGCAGTGGCACCTCGCTCACGATGGAGCAGATCCGCCTCGTGAAGCGTTATACGAAGAACATCACCATACTTTATGATGGCGATGCGGCAGGTGTCCATGCGGCCTTGCGTGGCACCGATATGATTCTTTCCGAGGGCATGAATGTGCGTGTGGTAGTGCTGCCGCCCGAGCACGATCCCGATAGCTTCGGCCAAGATTTTTCGGTGGAATATGTCAGCAAATACCTGAAAGAAAATGCTAAAGATTTCCTCCGTTTCAAGACCGAGTTGCTGCTGAAAGATGCCGAAAACGATCCCATCAAGCGCGGCCAAGTCATCCGCGACATTGTGGAGACCATCTCCGTCATCCCCGACAGTATCTTCCGCATCACATACGTCAAGGAATGCAGTCACCTGTTGGACATGCCCGAGCAAACGCTCACCAACGAGTTGAACAAGATACTGAGGGTGAATCTCAAAAAGTCTTTAGGTTTGGGAAGCGAGGCCTTGCCCGAACCTGATACCACCACACCCAAGCAGGAAGAATCCATCGAGGAGCAACTGCCTGCGGGTTATTATCAAGAGCGCGAGCTGGTGAAGCTGTTGCTGATGTATGGCAATAATATGATTGCCGACGAGCGAATTGATGAGAATGGTCAAAAAGTTTACGAGCAAGTCTCAGTAGCACAGTTGATTGTTGACGAGTTGAAGATGGACGGCTTTCTTTTTACCAACCATGTCAATCGGAAGATATTTGAAGTTTTCGATAAGGCCATTGATCAAGGCTATATCCCTGATGACCGGTTTTTTGTATCGCACGAGGATGAGACCATCGCACAACTGGCGGCAGATTTGCTTTCCTCACCTTACAAACTCGACCAATGGGAGAAGTACGGTATTTTCGTCAAGCGTGAGGAAGACATGTTGCGCGCTACGGTGCTGTCATCTATTTACCGATACAAAGACCTTATCATCGAAGAGCGGCGCAAGACCGTTGAGGAAGAATTGAAATCCGCTGGGGATTCGGACGACCTGCTTATCTTGTTGAAACGCAAGATAGACCTCGACGACATCCGCAAGCAGATCAATAAGATGCTGGGGATAGTGATTGCGAAATGATGTTATGCGATTTTGGAAATATAATCCTTCAAAATCATTGATTCGATGAATTATTCCCAAAAACTCTGTATCTTTGCAACCAAATCGAAGATTTCAAGGTAGTCAAATTTCGAGCATTATGTTTACCAGGCGTAGGAAATGGCATGTGCCGGCCGGACAGGAACCGACAGCATTGGACAAAAGGGTGATGGCGATGGAGGCGCGCGGAGCAATGGTACCAAAGCGCAGTCTCATTCGTACCCCGGAAGAGATAGAGGGTATTAAGAGGAGTGGGGTCATCAATACGGCAATCCTCGACTTGGTGGGAGAGAAAATCCATGCAGGCATGAGTACCCTCGAAATCAACGAAATCGTTCACAATTACACCATCGAGCATGGGGCCATCCCTGCATGTCTGGGTTATGGGGGCTTCCCGAAGAGCGTTTGCACCTCGATTAATGAGGTGGTCTGCCATGGCATTCCTTCTCCCAAGGAAATTCTGAAGGAGGGCGACATCATCAACGTGGACTGCACCACTATTTTGGACGGTTTTTATGCCGACGCCTCGCGCATGTATGTTATCGGGCAGACTTCAGCCCGAAAGCAGAAGTTGGTTGACGTGGCCAAGGAATGTCTTTACATCGGCATGGAGGCCGCCAAGCCATTCGGCTTCGTGGGCGACATCGGCAACGCCATCGAACAACATGCCCATAAATACGGCTTCAGCGTGGTGCGCGATCTCTGCGGCCATGGTGTGGGTCTCAAGTTCCACGACGACCCTGAGGTGCTGCACTACGGCAAAAAAGGCACAGGAATGCTACTCGTCCCCGGCATGGTGTTTACCATCGAGCCAATGATCAACATGGGCACATGGAAGGTCTTCATTGACAAGGTTGACGGTTGGACGGTCATCACCGAGGACAAACTGCCTTCAGCCCAATGGGAACACACTTTCCTAATGACCGATACCGGCTTGGAAATCTTGACACACTGATTGCTTTCGCACCACAGCTGCTTATTATTTCACCCGATTGGGGTTCTCCGCAATGAACTTGCTCCAGTCGGGGCGGCGACGCGCCTTGGCTTTCTCGGTGGTGTGCTTGGTGTAATTCACGTCTTTGCCCTTCGAGATGGAATGGCATACAGCAGCGGCCACAGCATCGGTGGCATCGAAAAACTTTGGGTCTTCATCGGTCTTCAGGATGAAATGAACCATTTTGGACACCTGTTCTTTTGAGGCGTTGCCGTTGCCTGTAATGGTCTGCTTGATGGTCTTGGGCGAATACTCGAAGATGGGGATGTCGCGGTAAAGCGCGGCGGCCATGGCCACGCCTTGGGCACGACCCAGCTTCAACATTGACTGTACGTTCTTCCCGAAGAAGGGCGCCTCAATGGCCAACTCATCGGGATGGTATTCGTTGATGATGTCCAACACACGCTCGAAAATCATCTTCAGCTTGAGCGCCTGGTTCTCCAATTTTTTTAAGTTTATCACCCCCATTGTGATAATTTCCAAATCCTTGCCTTGCTCGCTGATAATACCGTAGCCCATCACCATAGTGCCCGGGTCTATGCCTAATATGATTTTCTCTTGGTTCATTTTTTTGCTTCTGCAAAAGTATAGTTTTTTCTGAGTTTGTTCGGAAATCATTATGGGTTTTTCTATATGGCCGGATTTTCAATTCTATAACATCAACAAAATTAGTATTTTATAGAAATACATCTCTTTTTTCGAATATTATGAAACAATAGTTTTTCCTTTGCAAGAAATTAGTATTGATTACATGAGCAATTATTCCCATTCAACTTGCTCTGAAATAATTTGGCGCATCATGTTGCAGATGTTGCAAACACGATACGCCTACCCAAACAACTCATTCCCCAACTCATAGACCGAGGCCACGGGCACAATCTGAATCTTAAACCGTTTGGTGTTCAAGCCTTTAGCGTTGTACTTTGAGATGAAAATCTTCCCGAAACCTAATTTGTCGGCTTCGGCAATGCGGGCTTCAACGCGGGAGACGGCACGGATTTCGCCTGAAAGGCCTATTTCGGCGGCAAAGGCATAACGCGAGGGAATGGGTAAGTCGGCATTTGATGAGAGCGCCGCCGCGATGACGGCCAAGTCGATGGCCGGGTCATCCACACGGAGGCCGCCCGCGATGTTGAGGAATACATCTTTTATGGAAAGTCGGAAACCTGCGCGTTTCTCAAGTACGGCCAAAAGCATGTTCATCCTGCGGATGTCGAAGCCCGTGGCGGAGCGTTGCGGGGTGCCGTAGGCTGCGCTGCTCACCAAAGCCTGCGTTTCGATGAGCATGGGGCGTTGTCCTTCCATAGTGGCAGCGATGGCAATGCCGCTTACTTCCTCATCGCGCTGTGAGAGCAGGATTTCGCTGGGATTGCTCACCTCGCTAAGACCGGTGTTGTTCATCTCGAAGATGCCCAACTCGGAGGCCGACCCGAAGCGGTTCTTGATGGTGCGCAAGATACGGAAACCATAGTGGCGGTCGCCCTCAAACTGCAAGACGGTGTCAACGATATGCTCCAAAATCTTCGGTCCTGCGATGCTGCCGTCTTTGGTGATGTGACCGATGAGGAACACGGGTGCCTGATAGGCCTTGGCGATTCTGTTCATCTCTGCGGCGGTCTCGCGAATCTGCGAGAGGCTACCCGCTGTGGCATCCACGAAAGGCGACTCAAGGGTCTGGATGGAGTCGATGACCATGATGTCGGGCATCAGGTTCTTGAAATGTTTCAGGATTTCTTGCGTGTTGGTCTCGTTGAGGATGAGGCAGTCAGTGTTGTGGATGCCAATGCGTTCGGCACGCATCTTGATTTGGGTAAGGCTCTCCTCTCCGGAAATGTAGAGAATCTTTCTACCGGCGAGTTGCAGGGCGGTCTGCAAAAGCAAAGTCGATTTGCCGATGCCTGGCTCACCACCCACAAGGGTGAGCGAACCGAGAACAAGGCCTCCGCCCAACACGCGGTTGAATTCCTCGTATGGCAGCAGGATGCGCTGCTCCCTGGCATTGGTGATTTCATTGATGGGCACGGGATAAGTTTTTTCCATCTCCATCCCGATGGTTTTCTTCACCGACTTGGAGTCTTTTCCCGTGGCGACTGTTTCTTCCACACATGTGTTCCAGGCACCGCAGGCGGGGCATTTGCCGAACCATTTCGGCGACTCGTTTCCGCATTCCTTGCAGAAAAAGGCGGTTTTTTCTTTTGCCATGACATGTTTCTTTTGCCGTCGCTTCGCGTCATCGCAAGGAGGCGCAACGAAACAATCAGAGGGATAATCTGAAGTTCCGGATGGTGGTTCCTCGCGGTGACGCAACGCGTGTCTGTTGATGCCGCAAAAATAATAAATGCCTCTGAATTATGAAAACTTCCGCATTTTTTAATACTTTTGTGGCCGAATCAACTCAAATGGATGAAAAAAAGTCTACTCAGCATACTGCTGTTCCTGTTCAGCTTGCCGATCTATGCGCAGCAGGGCGATGTGGTGTTGTGCGAGGGCTTTTCCAACCCTTGGCTCGAAGAGGGCTGGGATGTTAGGGGCGACGACTGGGTGGTGTGGTACATTTCAAATACGGCTTTTGCTGGTGGTAAGCCCCGGGAGATGCAGATGTACCCCGACTTCAATTTTGATGGCACTACTCGCCTTGTCACGCCTGTTGTGGGGCTGGAGAAATACGATTTCATCAATTTCCAGTTCAACCATTGTCTTGAAGCCACGCATGAAGAGGTGGATATCCGGATTGGTATCGGTGTCTCTCGAAACGGCGAGGAGTGGGAGAGCATTTGGGAAGATACGGTAACGGAAGGCATTGTGCAGAGCCAGTATCTGCTTACTTTCGACATGGAGGAATGGCCAAGCAGGTCGCCGCAGTTCTGCCTCTATTTCACGGGTCATGGCGCGTATGTCAACAGTTGGTACATCGACAATATTTTCATTTTCGCCTCGAGGAAAAACAAATATGGTGGTATTGACGACACTGATGAGAGCGGCTTTGTCGCATCGCGGTCGCACATCAAGAGTATGAAAGGGCCTAAAGCAGGAACAGTTACGCGTTTTTCCACACTGAGGAAGTCAAGAAACCGCTATGCGCGAGTGGTGGAAGGTAGGCAAAAAAGGTGGTGGCAATTCTGGAAATGAGAATGAATTCGAATTGCCTATCGTTGCATTTGTGCGCAATTATTGATGAACTCCGGAAAGCCCATCTATGAAAATTGTAAAATACAGATTTTCAGATTATGATTCTTCGGCAAACTTGATGTCCTTAACGTTCAGCTGAAGGTTGGTCTTGCCCTGCCAAGTGTTGTATTCCAGATGGTAGCAGATGCTGAAAGGCTCGCCGTTGTGAATACGGTCAAAAAAATCGCCTTTTTGGAACGCGATGCCAGAGAAGGGAGCCGAATCCAGTTCGGTAGCGCCCGCCTGCGACATGGAGAGTTTCAGATGACGGTGTCCGCCCACTGGACGCGACCCGCCGGTATCGATGACGTTGTCGGTCCAAAAAACGGGCGACATATTGCCGGGGCCGAAGGGGGCAAACTGGTTGAGAATGCGCATGAACTTGGGTGTGATGTCGCTGAATTGGATTTTCAGGTCAACCTCAAGCTCGGGCACAAAGTCTTCATCCACAAGGTGCTCGCTGACGTAGGCTTCGAAGCGGCGGCGGAACTCGGGCAGGTTTTCGGGTTTCATCGACAGGCCTGCGGCGTATTTGTGCCCGCCGAAGTGCTCAAGCAAGTCGGAGCAATTGTCGATGGCATCATAGATGTCGAAGTTCTTGATGGAACGCGCCGAACCCGTAACCAGACCGTTGGCGCGGGTCAGGACAATGGTAGGACGGTAATAATAATCGGTGAGGCGCGAGGCCACGATACCGATGACACCACGGTGCCAACGTTCGTTGAACACCACGGTACTCTTGGCATGTCGAAGCTCAGCATTGTCGTCAATCATGCTGAGGGCCTCCTCGGTGATGCGGTTGTCGAACTCGCGGCGCTCATCGTTGAGGTCGTTGATGGAAGCCGCCAGTTTTTCGGCGTGTTCCTTCTTGTCGGCAATGAGCAGGCGCACCGAGTCGGAAGCTTTGGCAATGCGACCAGCGGCATTGATACGTGGCCCGATAAGGAAAACCAAGTCGCTGATGGTCAATTCTCTCGTCAAAACGCTCTCATCCTCCTCAATCTGGTCTTCGTCGCGGCGATAGATATTGGCGTGCTGTAGTATGGCTTCGATGCCTGGTCGGGGCTTTTTGTTGAGCTGTTTTAGGCCAAAATACGCCAGTACGCGGTTTTCTCCCGTGATAGGCACGATGTCAGCAGCGATGCTTACGGCCAAGAAGTCTAACAACTCATACACTTTTTCGATGGAGCCTATGCCTTTCGTTGAAAGAGCAGTGACCAGCTTGAAGCCTACACCGCAGCCCGAGAGTTCGTCATAAGGATAGCTGCAGTCAGGGCGCTTGGCATCTAAAACGGCAATAGCGTTAGGAATGACATCGCCAGCACGGTGGTGGTCGCAGACGATAAAGTCAATGCCTTTGCTGTTGGCATATTCTATGCGCTCTACGGCCTTGATGCCACAGTCCAAGGCGATGACGAGCTTGAAGCCGTTATCTGCCGCATAGTCAATGCCTTTGATGGAGATACCATAGCCCTCTTCGTATCGGTCGGGGATGTAGAATTCGATCTTTTTCTTCTTGAAGAAAGGTTTCAAGTAGGTGTAGACTACCGCCACCGCCGTCGTGCCATCCACGTCATAGTCGCCATAAATAAGAATCTTCTCGCCTTCGTCGATGGCGCGAAGCACGCGGTCGACGGCCTTGTCCATGTCCTTCATGAGGAAAGGGTCGTGCAGTTGGGAGAGCGAAGGACGGAAGAAAGTTTTGGCGTCCTCGTAGTTGGTAATTCCGCGTTGTACAAGCAAAGTGGCAAGGTTCTCATCAATATTGAGTACCTTGACAATCTCGGCAACTTGTTGTCTGTCAGCCGATTGATGTAAAATCCACTTCGTTTCCATCAGCGCAATTTTGAATTTGTAAAAATAAGAAGAAAATCAATGCAACGAAGCTGTTTTCTCAATTTATAATCAAAATAGTTTCTAACCCTTTATCTCACAATTCTTTGAAACCCTTTTTTTACCATTGCATTCCGAATAATGGGCTTTTTGATGACAATAACTTGCGTTGTTGAAATCATTGTTCAAAAAAAATCCTTTTAGCTCTTGCGTGGTTTCTCAATATTTAGTAATCTTGCAGTTTAATTTCATCAAACTATAATACCTTTGAAAAAAATTAGAACAGCTTTAATATCAGTGTTTTATAAAACCGGTATTGATACTATTATTGACTTGTTGAAGCAAAATGGAGTGCAGGTTTACTCCACAGGAGGTACATACGACTTTATTAAGCCACTCGACCCCTCGGTGAAGACGGTCGAATCGCTCACAGGATATCCCTCTATCCTTGGAGGCCGGGTGAAGACTCTTCATCCCAAGGTGTTTGGCGGTATTTTAGGGCGTACCCTGAATGAGCAGGACCAACGCGAGATGCAAGAATACGACATCCCGGCGTTCGACCTCGTCATTGTCGATCTTTATCCTTTCGAGGAAACCGTGGCCAACACTGACGATGCAGGCAAAATCATTGAGAAGATTGACATTGGTGGCATCTCCCTTATCCGCGCCGGCGCCAAAAACTTCAATGATGTGCTTATCGTGCCTTCGCAGAAATACTACGGTGAATTAATCCATTTGCTTGAAAACCAACATGGAGAAACTTCAATTGGAGACCGCCGCCGTTTTGCCACATACGCCTTTGGCGTGAGTTCGCACTACGACAGCACTATCATGAACTGGTTTGCGAAAGACGAAGAAAAAAGGCCGCTCAGGATCTGTGAAGAAAGGGGTCTCAGCTTGCGCTACGGTGAGAATCCGCACCAAAGGGGCGCTTATTTTGGCGATATGGACGCCATTTTCGAGAAGTTGCATGGCAAGGAATTGTCGTACAACAACCTGCTCGACCTTGACTCAGGTCTCAACCTCATCCGAGAGTTCGACGAACCTACTTTTGCCATCCTCAAACATAACAACCCCTGCGGTTTGGCCTGCCGCAACACTGTCAAGGAGGCCTATCTCCATGCTCTGGCGGGTGACCCCGTTTCGGCTTTCGGCGGTGTGCTGGTGAGCAACCGCCCCATCGACCTTGATGCCGCCGAGGATATCAACAAGCTCTTTATCGAAGTCATCGTGGCTCCGGGTTACGAAGACGGCGTACTTGACCTGCTCTTCTCCAAGAAGAACCGTGTCGTGTTGCGCCTGAAGGCGGATTCCTACGAACCTCAAACAGTGAAAACCGCATTGAACGGTTATCTTGTTCAGGACCGCGACCTTCACACGGAGACCGCTTCCGATTTTCGTGTCGTCACAGAGAAAGCCCCCTGCGAAATGGAGATTGAAGACATGATTTTCGCCAACAAGATTGTGAAGCACAGCCGTTCAAACGCCATAGTCCTCGCTAAAGGCAAGCAGCTCTTCGCTTCCGGCATAGGGCAGACTTCACGCATTGACGCGTTGCGCCAAGCCATCGATAAAGCCCGATCGTTTGACTTTGACCTTAAAGGCGCGGTGCTTGCCTCCGATGCTTTCTTCCCTTTCAGCGATTGTGTGGAGTTAGCCCACAAAGCCGGTATCACGGCCATCGTCCAGCCTGGCGGTTCGGTGCGTGACCAAGAGTCCGTCGACTGCTGCAACGAAAACGGCATCAGCATGGTGTTTACAGGATTCAGACATTTCAGACATTAACCCTGTAGAGACGTGTTTGGCACCTCTCTACAACCAGCGACTCAACAACCAACAATTCAACAATAATAGACATGGGATCATTTTCATTTCTCAACAAAGAAATCGCCATTGACCTTGGTACAGCCAACACGATTATCATATACAACGACAAAGTGGTCGTCGACGAACCTTCTATCGTGGCATTGCAGCGTGACACCAAGAAAATCATCGCCGTTGGCAAGCGTGCCATGATGATGCATGGCAAAACGCACGAAAACATCAAGACCGTCCGCCCGCTGCGTGACGGCGTCATCGCCGACTTCCAAGCCGCCGAATACATGATGCGCGAGATGATCAAGATGATCAATTTCAAGAACACCCTTTTCCCGCCCAGCCTGAAGATGGTCATCTGCATTCCTTCGGGCATCACTGAGGTTGAGGAACGTGCCGTGAAAGACTCGGCTGAGCAGGCTGGCGCCAAAGAGGTGCGCCTGATTCATGAGCCTATGGCCGCCGCCATCGGCATTGGCATCGATGTGCTCGAACCGACAGGCAATATGATTATCGACATCGGGGGCGGCACCTCCGAGATTGCCGTCATCGCTTTGGGCGGTATCGTCAACAACAGGTCCATCCGCATTGCCGGTGACGACTTCACCAACGACATCGAGGAGTATATGCGCAAGCAGCACAACATTATTGTGGGTGAGCGCACTGCCGAACGCATTAAGATTGAAGTGGGCGCCGCCATCCCGCAACTCGACAATCCGCCCGACGACTACGCCGTGCAAGGTCGCGACATGCTGACAGGTATCCCTAAGGAGATCCGGGTCAACTATTCGGAGATTGCCCACTGCCTTGACAAGAGCATCATGAAGATTGAAACTGCCGTGTTGAACGCTTTGGAGCAAACCCCGCCCGAGCTGTCGGCCGACATCTACCGCACGGGTATTTATCTCACCGGAGGTGGTGCCTTGTTGCGTGGTCTCGACAAGCGCCTCAACGCCAAGACCAAACTGCCCATCCATGTGGCCGAAGACCCGTTGAGGGCCGTCGCACGTGGCACCGGCATCGCCTTGAAGAACTTCGACCGCTTTACCTTCCTTATCAAATAAGTTCGGAACCATGAATGCGGAATACAGAATTGGAATGAGCACAGTATCACTTCCCATCGTGCTGTATTCCCAATCCCCCATTCCGAAGGAGTAATGGCGTATGTATAACCTGCGGCGTTTTATCATCAAGCATCACTTTGTCATCTTGTTCATCTTGCTCGAGGTGATTTCCTTCTTGTTGCTTGCCAACAGCCAACGGTTTCATCGCAACCGCATGGTGAACGCAACCAACGATGTCGTGGGCAAAATCTACGAGTGGGGCAGCGGAGTGGGCAACTACTTCCGCCTCAAGGGGGTCAACAAGCAGTTGGCCGATGAAAATGCCATGCTCAGAATGCAGCTGTCGGTTGTGTTCGACACCACCGCTTGCACCTACGGCATCAGCCAAGGCGACACCTTATATAAATATATCCCCGCACAGGTCGTAAACAATAGCACGAACCAGGTCAATAACTACATTATTATTAATAAGGGTGCCGTGGATGGCATCGAGCGCGACATGAGTGTTGTCTCCTCCGATGGCATCGTGGGTGTGATTACAGATGTCAGCCGTCATTATGCAACGGTCATGAGTTTGCTCCACAGCAAGTCGTTGGTGGGTGTGCGTATCAAGGAAAGTCAAGAACTTGCCAGCCTGAAATGGGAAACCAACAACTATCGTTATGGTATGGTAGAGGACATTCCCACTCACATCCTTTTGCGGAAAGGAGACACTATCTTGACGAGTTCGCATTCATTCATTTTTCCCCCAGACCTCATGGTGGGCACGGTGGAAGAGTTTTATCCTACCGCCGTTGATGCACTGAACCAGGCCAAAGTTCGGTTTGCCACCGACTTCGCCACTTTGAGGCAAGTCTATGTGATTAAAGACCTGCATAAACCTGAAATTGACTTGCTCAAAGCCAGACTCCAATGATATGAACAAGACCGCGCTTCAAGTCGTCCGTTTCGCCGTTCTAGTACTTTTTCAGGTACTGGTCATCAACCATATTCGCCTTGGAGGGTATGTACACCCCTATATTTATCTGGCTTTCATTATGTTGTTGCCATTCAGTATCCCGAAATGGCAGCTATTGGTTTTGGGTTTCGCCTTGGGCCTGACCGTTGACTTGTTTACGGGTACACTGGGCCTTCATGCAGGGGCAACCACATTGATGGCTTTTTGTAGGCCGTCCATCATCAAGCTGATTTCAGGCAACCAGAAGTTTGAAAACATACAAGAACCCAACCTAACCCAGTTGGGAGGACTTTGGTTTTTCCGTTACGCGCTGTTGATGGTTTTGACACATCACTTATCGCTGTTTTTCCTTGAGTCATTCAGCTTCAGACTGATCGGACAGGTGCTGCTGCGCCTCATGTTCAGCCTACCGGTTTCCATCTTCATTATCATGATGATCCTTTACATATTCAAATCTGAAAAGAAAAGAGAATAAATTAAATAGTTGATTTACAATGAAAAAACACTTATTATTCCTATCCGCCGTGGCCATTGGCATGACCGCATGCGACGAAAACAAAAACTTTAATGTCAATGTCGGTTTGACCAACGCCAACGAAAAAACCGTATACTTGCAGAAGTATGTCAACAACGAGCCTGTCATCATCGATTCGGCCGTCGTCAGCAACGACCAAGCCATATTGACCGCTCCTTTTGATGACCCGCAAATTCTTTATGCGCTGAAAGTGAAGGGTAAACGAGGTTCCATGCCTTTCTTTGCCGACAACAAGGACGTTGCCTTTGTAGGCGATGTGAACGACCCGCAAGCCGTCGAAATCATTGCATCTGAAACGCAAGCCGAACTTGATGCTTACAACAACCAACTGAATGTATTTGATGTCCAAATCCGTGACCTTTATGCTGTCATGCAACAAGCTTTTTCCGACAACGACTCCATTAAGATGGACTCACTCAACAAAGTGGGCACCACGCTGATGGAGCAGCAAGACAGCTTCCGCGACGAATACATCAAGGCACATCCTGAGAGTTTCGTCACCCACTACATCCTCGATGGTGTGAAGCAGGATTATTCTCTCGGACAGTTGAAAGAAATGATAGGTGCGTTCACTACTGAATCCATATATCGTAACCGCCTCAACGAATACATCGTCAAGCAGGAAAGATTGGAATTGGGACAGCCTTTCATCGATTTCGCCCTGCAAACCAAAGACGGTGAGAAAGTCAGCCTTGCTGAAGCCATTGCCCAAAACAAGCTCACTTTGGTCGACTTCTGGGCTTCGTGGTGCGGTCCGTGCCGTCTCGAGAATCCTGTTGTAAAGGCTGCCTACGAGCAGTTCCATGAGCTTGGCTTTGATGTCCTCGGTGTCAGTGTCGACAAAGACGAAGCCGCATGGTTGCAGGCCGTTGAGGAAGATGAACTGCCTTGGACACAAGTGCGCGACAGCGAGAACAAAGCCAGTGAAAGCTACATGATTTATTACATTCCCGCCAACTTCCTCTATGACCAGAACGGCACCTTGGTGGCCAAAGGGCTGAGAGGCGACGACTTGGCGGCAAAACTTGCTGAAATCCTGAATTGAAAATGACTTGTGACCATGACCGCCTCTGCAAATGTGGTAGCGGTCATGGTCAATGGTCGATTGTCATAAAACAACATACTCCATGAAAACGAAACTCATACTATTAGGCGTGCTTGCCTTAGGATTGTCCGCTTGCACATCAACCCCTAAGACTGAGACCTTTAAGGTCAATGTCAACCTTGCCAACGCCGATGGTCAAACTGTTTACCTGCAAAAAGACGGGCAAGTGCTCGACTCAGCAGTTATCCGGAATTGGGACGCTGTGTTCGAGACACCGGTGTGCAACGGCAGTGAGATGTATGGCATCATGTTGAAAGGCTGGCGTCGTCCGTACTCCTTCTTTGTCGACAACAAGGAAATAAGCCTCGAAGGTGATGCCCAGAACCCCAACGATATTTTGGTGAAAGGCTCTGAACTGCAGGACCGTCTTGTTGCCTTCACGCAAAGCTATAACGGCCTTGAGGCCAAGTTGGAAGCCGACAGCACCGCCCAAGCCGATGCCGCCGAAATCCTGAAAAAACACTGTTTCAACTATGTTTGGGACAACCCTACCGACCCCGTGGCGCACTATGTGATGTACCGCTACAAGTGGGCCTTTAGCCCTTGCGAGTTGCGTACTATGATCGACAACATCCATAACGCTGACAGCACATTGGCCACCAAAAACCTGGCCATGGCCGAGGAATACGTGGAGATGCAAGAGCGCGTGCAGGCAGGTCAGCCTATGATTGATTTTACCCAGAACGACCCTCATGGCCAAGCCGTGACTCTCTCTGAACTCGCCGAGGGGAAACTGCTTTTGGTTGACTTCTGGGCTTCATGGTGTCCCGACTGTCGCAAGGCCAATCCGGGTGTGGTTGCCGCTTATCAGAAGTACCACGACCAGGGATTTGATGTGCTTGGTGTTTCCTTCGACACGAATAAGGAAGCCTGGCTTGCCGCCATCGAAAAAGATAGCCTTACCTGGACCCAGGTTTCCGACCTCCAAGGCTGGAGCAATGCTGCCGGTGCCTTGTATTCCGTCGCATTCATCCCTCAAAATGCTCTCATCAAGGATGGTATGATTGTCGCCCGCAACCTTGAAGGGGAGCTGTTGATGGAAGAAATAGAGCGACTGCTGCACTAATACCTCCCTGACCTTAATGAACAGGCTGCATCCGAGGACGCAGCCTGTTTTCGCTTTTGTCCTTGTATTTAGGTTTGGCCATCCTTGCGGAGAAAAGGAATCTATGCCTTTCTGAAGCCGACCGTCAATGGCCTTGTTTTTCATGTACCTTCTCACATAGATTCCCTCCAACACACTTTCCCGCGTTGGAATGACATGGGAGGCTGGCTTTTTGGTTAAGAACAAAAAGCAGTGGCGCAGAAGGCCGAAGTCCCGTGTCCCGAGGTCAGAAGTTATTGCAACATAATTCTGAACAGTTGCTTATGTCGAATAAATTCACTATCCGATATTACTCCCCCAATTTCGCCCACGCCACAAAAGGCGGGTTTGGATAGTCTTCTTTGCCGTATTCCAAAGGCATGCCATCGCTGATGCGCAGCACTTGACCCCCGGTAGCGCGAAGAATGGCATCGGCGGCGGCAGTGTCCCATTCCTTGGTCTTGCTGTAACTTACGTAAACATCAGCACTTCCATCGGCAAGTCGGGTAAATTTCAGACTGCTTCCTAAGTCCTCGATAACCAAGTCGGGATGGACGGGACGCAATACCTTATTAATGTAGTCGCCCACTTTGCTTGACTGGTGCGATCGACTTACAAGAACAACAAAGGGTCGTCCTTTACGGCGGTCATGTTGTGGCACTATGGTATCTGAACGCCATAATTGATTTGTTACTGGCGCGTAAATCACGCCGAAGACAGGCTGCTTGCTGTCGATAAGTGCGATGTTGACTGTAAATTCTCCGTTGCGTTTCACGAATTCTGCTGTACCGTCCAAAGGATCAACGAGCCAATAACGTTCGAACTGCGAACGGTCGGGTGGAAGTTCCTCTTCGCTGACAAAGGGCAGTAGGGTAGGTTTCAGCATTTCCTTGATGATGTTGCTGGCGTGGATGTCGGCTTGCGTGACAGGTGAGTCGTCATCTTTGGAATAGACCTCGAAAGGCTTTGCATAGATCTCCATGATGGCTTTTCCGGCTTCGAGAGCGGCTTTTACGGCATATGGTAACAATTTTTCCATGGCACAAAATTACAAAATTATCTATTTATAAATCAATTAAATAAGAAAAATCTTTAAAAAAAGTATCTTTTGTCCGCTATTATTCCACTACTTTTGCACGCGAAAATCGAGGGTTGACAGCCCCACACAATAAGAAAGATTGAGACTATGGCAAAGAATTTAGTTATCGTGGAGTCACCGGCCAAAGCCAAGACCATCGAAGGGTTTTTAGGAAAAGAGTATACGGTGAAGTCGAGTTATGGACATGTGCGCGACTTGAACAAAAACACCTTAAGTGTTGATATTGAAAAAGACTTTGAACCTGAATATGAGATTTCTGAAGACAAGAAAGCACTTGTTGCCGAGTTGAGGAAACTCTCGAAAGCCGCCGAAACAGTATGGCTTGCATCCGATGAGGACCGTGAGGGAGAATCCATCTCATGGCATCTATATGAAGCCCTCGATTTGAAGAAAAAAGACACGAAACGCATTGTTTTTCATGAAATTACAAAGACCGCCATTCTCGAAGCGATTGAGAATCCGCGCGACATTGACATGGGCTTAGTGGCTGCCCAGCAAGCCCGCCGTGTACTCGACCGTTTGGTAGGTTACGAGCTGTCGCCCCTGCTTTGGAAGAAGGTGAAACCCTCGCTCTCAGCAGGCCGCGTACAGTCGGTGGCGGTGCGTCTCATCGTTGAGCGTGAGGAAGAAATCAAGAGTTTTGTCCAGACCAGCGCATACCGCGTTACAACCCAGTTCAGTTTCGTCAAGGACGGACAGGAATACTCCTTGTTCGCTGAATTGCCCCATCGCTTTGACACTGAGCAAGAAACGCGCAAGTTTCTCGAGTCTTGTATCAACGCTGGATATAAGGTCGACACCATCGAGAAGAAACCCGCCACGCGTTATCCTGCCCCGCCTTTCACCACTTCTACCCTGCAACAGGAGGCCGCGAGAAAATTGGGCTTCTCTGTTGCCAACACCATGCGCATCGCACAACAACTGTATGAATCCGGAAAAATCACCTATATGCGTACCGACTCGGTCAACCTTTCGAAACTCGCTCTCAGCATGGCCAAGAAGGAAATCACTGAGCATTATGGCGCCGAATACGTGAAAACCCGTCAATATCATACCAAAACCAAAGGTGCTCAAGAGGCCCACGAAGCCATACGCCCAACTTATTTGGATCAGCACACCATCAAAGGCACTGCCGACGAACGCAAACTTTATGAGCTCATTTGGAAACGCACCATCGCCTCACAAATGGCCGATGCCCAAATGGAACGCACCAATGTGAACATCGGCATCTCGACCAACGACAAGCAGTTTGTCGCCACAGGCGAGGTCTTCCTCTTCGACGGCTTCCTGAAGGTTTATATGGAAAGTTATGACGACGACCACTCCGAAGATACCGCCGTCATCCTGCCGCCCGTTGAGGAGGGCACTCCTCTCGAGATGGAAAAGATGGAAGCCCAACAACGTTACACACGCCATCCCTTGCGCTACACTGAGGCCAGCCTCGTCAAAAAGATGGAAGAACTCGGTATTGGCCGCCCTTCCACCTATGCGCCTACCATCTCCACCATCCAAAAACGCGAGTATGTTACCAAAGGCGATGTGAAGGGCGAATCGCATACATTTAATATTATCACGCTAAAAAACAACAAAATAACTGATAAGGAGGGCAAAGAAAACTATGGTGCCGAAAAGGGCAAACTGTTGCCCACCGACATCGGTGCGCTTGTCAATAAGTTTTTGATAAAATATTTTAAGGATATTGTCGACTACAATTTCACTGCCAACGTGGAGAAGGAATTCGACAAGATTGCTGAAGGCAAATGCCAATGGAACGCCATGATCAAAGACTTCTACAAGGGCTTTCACGAGACAATTGTTTCCACAACTGAACATAATGGCAAGTTCAGCGGCGAAAAGATGCTGGGCATCGATCCATCCACAGGAAAGAATGTATATGTCAAAGTGGGTCGTTTCGGTCCCGTTGCCCAAATTGGAGACACTGAATCGGATGAGAAACCCCGTTTTGCCGGCTTGAAGAAAGACATGAGCATAGAGACTGTGACTTTGGAGGAGGTGCTGAAACTTTTCGACTTCCCGCGTGTCCTTGGTGAGTTTGAAGGCAAGGAGATCATGGTGGCGGTGGGCCGTTTCGGCCCGTACATCCGCCACGACAACAAGTTTTACAGCTTGGCCAAAACCGACAATCCCGCTTTGGTGGAATATGGTCGCGCCGTGGAAATCATCACCGAAAAGCGCCAGAACGACTTAAACAACATCATTAGAACCTTCGAACAAGACCCTGACCTGCGCGTATTGAACGGTCGTTTCGGCCCTTATATCTCGTACAAGAAGAGCAACTTCAGGATTGCGAAGTCGGTTGACCCAGCTGCACTTACCTACGAACAGTGCATGGCCATCGTGGAGGATCCGAAGAACGCTCCGAAGAAACGGACTATCAAGAAAAAATAAGCATAGCGCGGGAATGCTCCGGATTCTTGCAGAGGTCAATGTCCATTAGATCATTCTTCATGGTTTTGCGCTTCCTTTTGTGGACTCTGTGCCCGTTGGCCTTTACCCGCCAGCTTTGCCGGTTCGAAACGCTTAATCTTATAGGGGCCTTGCGGTCAACGGTAGTCATGCGGTGCAAAGAAGATGCTTGGGCCTTCCCCAGCTGCCATGTTGTTAACCGCCCTATCCCATCGTCTGGGTATTACATTATTGGTTATTGCCGATTTTATGTTTCCTATTGTCCGTATTTCATGCAAATTTGCTACTTTTGCGCTTGCATTCCATACTTTCAGACCACCGCTCTGCAAATCTAAGGTTTGCAATCCTGAATCGTGGGTGACTAATCATTAAACAAATAAAAAATGGAGAAAAAAGACTTACTGAAAGACGTTGTCGAACATATCGACATCAAGAGCTATGACTCAACCCAACTCATCGATGCCATGCGGAAAATGTCGTTCACCTCGCGCGAAACGGCCCGTGCCGCCGACATCTTCTGCCAAATGATTGCGGAAAAGGACTGCACCAACATCCTCACCATCGCCGGTTCCACCTCGGCAGCCGGCTGCATGCAGGTGTATGTGGAGATGGTCAAAAACAAGATGGTTGATGCCGTCGTCAGCACGGGTGCTTCCATTATCGATATGGATCTTTTCGAAGCCCTTGGTTTTAAGCACTATATCGGCACCAAGGAGAACGTCATCCCCGACACCAAGTTGCGCGAACTCTACATTGACCGCATCTATGATACTTTCATTGATGAGGAAGAGTTGCAGGCCTGCGACCAAGCCACCTGCGACGTGGCCGATACCTTGGAGTGCCGCCCATACAGCAGCCGCGAGTTCCTCTACGAGGTGGGAAAATGGCTCGCCAACGGTCATGGCGTGAAGAAAGAGAGTCTCATCCAGACCTGCTATGAGTGCGGAGTACCCATTTTCTGCCCCGCTTTCAGTGACTCGTCCGCCGGTTTCGGCATCGGTAAGCACCAGTGGCTGCGCAAGAAAGCCGGCAAGCCCTACGTCAGCATCGATTCGGTGGCTGATTTCCTTGAGCTTACAGAAATCAAGATGAACAGCCCCCAGTCGGGACTCTTCATGGTGGGAGGGGGCACGCCCAAGAACTTTGCGCAAGACACGGTTGTCTGTGCTGAGATTCTCGGCCATGAAGTGCCCATGCACAAATATGCCATCCAAATCACCGTGGCTGACGTGCGCGACGGCGCCTGCTCGTCGTCAACTTTGCTCGAAGCCGGATCGTGGGGCAAGGTGAGCGAGGAGCTGCAACAGATGGTCTATGCCGAAGGCACCACTGTCATTCCGGCCATCGTCAGCTATGCCTACCACAACGCACCGTGGAAAGACCGCGAGTATAAGAACTGGCAGAAACTGTATAAATAAATGTGAAATGAGAAATGAGGAATGAGGATTTAGGCAAAGCCCGGCACATTCCTCATTCCTCTTTCGACTTTCCTCTTATTTATTAAATAATGGATATCAGTATTTTCCTTGAGCCCGTATCCGAAGCGTGTTTTGGCATGAACCACCGCCCGGGGAAGAAAACCTTGGGCGAGACCATCAACATCTACCGCCATGATGACGGATTCCCCGACCTTGAAGGCGTAGATTTGGCCATCATCGGTGTTAAGGAAGAGCGTGGTGCGGTCGACAACCAAGGCTGCGCCGACGGGGTGGACCACATCCGAAAAGCTCTTTATCCTCTTTTCAACCACTGGCCCCAACTCCATATCATCGATTTGGGTAACATCAGGATAGGAAATGAGTTATTCGACACCTATTATGCCGTCAATCAAGTGCTTACTGAACTGATGAAAAACAAAATCGTTCCCATTGTCCTCGGTGCCGGGCAAGACCTCACCTACACAATGTATCAGGTGTATGAGGCCACGGGCAAACTCATCAACATTGCCGCCATCGACCCCATGTTTGACATCGGCAACGACAATGAAGCACTCAACTCGCATTCCTATCTTAGCCATATCATCCTGCACCAGCCCAATTTCCTTTTCAACTTCACTAATATCGGATACCAATCATATTATGTTGATACAGAGAATATTGAATTGATGAAACAGTTGCTCTTTGATGCCTGTCGCCTAGGCAATTTCAAGCAACACATCGAACTGACCGAACCCCTCATTCGCAACGCCAACCTTCTGAGCTTCGATGTTTCGGCCATCCGTGCCGCCGATGCGCCAGGCGTGAAAAACGCCTCTCCCAACGGCTTTAATGGAGAGGAGGCTTGCCGCATGACACGCTATGCCGGACTGAGTTATAAGCTCTCGTCCATCGGTTTCTTTGAATACAACCCGCACTACGACATTAATGCACGCACGGCCAACCTTGTTGCCGAGATGGTGTGGTACTTCATCGAAGGTTTCTCCGGACGGCAGGACGATATTCCTACCGTGGAGAGCAACGACTTCAGGCGTTACAACGTGCAAATCGGGGAGGGGGAAGAAGAAGTGGTGTTCCTTTGCCATAAGATTACGGGCAAATGGTGGATGGATGTGTCGTTTCTGCAAAACGGCGACCCGCGCTATGAAAGGCACCATTTCATTCCCTGCTCAAAGGAGGACTACGACCAAGCCATGCGCAACGAACTGCCCGACAAGTGGTGGCAGTTTTATCAGAAGTTGATGTAGGCCACGTACGGCCCCTCACACTCATCGTTGCCCCATCGGGACTGTTGGCAATGCTTTTTTACCATACTAACTTCTCTGCCATCCTAACACATTGTTTTGGACGGCTATAGTGGTGTGTCGACAAGGTCAGGAAAGGTTTTTCGTAAAAAAAGTCCTTTTTTATTGCAAAGTTGTTTTTTTTTTTATTGCTATTTTTGTGGCATAAAAACATAATACACTTATTAATAACACATTATTAACAAAAAATTTGCTATCATGAAAAAATTATCTCTCACTTTAATCATTGTGCTGCTAGGCATAGTGGCACAGGCGCAAATCAAGATTCACAGCGATGGACAGGTAAGCTTAGGCACATAAGCGGCGCTTGGAACGTTGGTGCTCAGTTTTACCCCGGATGCATTCATTTCAACTCTTTGAATACCGATGATTGGAATTGGGTGACCATCGCTTCGACCAATGCTTTGAAAGCAAAATGCTGGATAGTATCTTATCCGGGCAACAAGTACGATCACCGCTTCTTCGTGACGGGAGATGGCTACCTTTTCAAACGCGGAAGCTGGAGGGCTTCCGATGCAAGTCAGCAAAGTTCGAGCGAAGCGATTAGCGGAGCGGGAGCAGTGCTCGATCAGATTACCGGTGTCTGGTACTTCCCCGCCGACGAGGACAGAACCTCTAAAGGAGGACAAGAGGACAGACATGTCGGCGTGAGGGCACAGGAGGTGCAAAAAGTACTGCCCGAAGCCGTAACTGCCGATGAAAACGGAAAACTTTATGTCGATTGCGAAGCACTCACCGTGTTTCTTATCGAAGCCTTGAAGGAACAGAAGAGGGAAGTGGAAATTCTATGCACGGCTTTGGAAGAAAACGGTTTGTTAAAACCCGGTAAATGACACAGCCATGGAAAAACTGCTTTATTTATGCTGCCTGCTGGCAATCATTACCAAAGGCATGACACAGATTGCAAATGACTGCAACTGGGATTTGGTTCTTGAGGAAGAGTTCCTCGGTAACAGGAGCTGGAACAGCCATTCCTGCCCCTACCTCGACGATTAATAAACATCAGTCACTCATGAATAATAAATCCATAACTACCATGAAAAATACGAAAAAAATATTGTGGCTCCTGCTGCTGCTTTCGACAGCCTGCCCCATGGAGGCCCAGACACCGGGTGGAGGCTTCCTCTATACTGACTTTGAGCCTGACTTGGAAATAGATGAGGGGACCAACCACACCGACACCATCGAGATGGATTTTGACCGAGATGGAAGCCCAGACTTCATCGCCTATTACCGTTCCTACAGCATGGGTGCGCGATACTTTTATTTTGAACCTATAAAAAGCAACTGGGAAATGAGTTGGTTTGATGAAACGGACAGCTTGACGAATCCCCATATCAGGTGGTGGAACATCACTACTTTCTTTGCGCCATACCCCGATGGGACCGACCGTTGGGGTGTCAGGTGCCGGGTCGGCGACGACTTCTATTACGGCTGGATGCAGCTTTACTGCATCAATGAATTGGGTTTGGGAGGAAGGTACTATCTTGTCCTTGACAAAATGCTCTTCTGCACCATTCCCAACTATCCCTTGGTATGGGGGCAGACAACATCCATAGGAAGCATTGAGGAAACCACAGGCTTGCTTTACCCTAACCCCACCGATGGTTTTGTCACTGTCACCATGAAAAACCTCAGGCGAGTAGAAATCGTCAACCTGCTGGGGCAATGCGTAGTGGAGGTGCAGGGTGAGGGCGATCAGTATCGCGTGGACATAAGTTGTCTGCCACCAGGCGTTTACTTTGTCAGTGTCAGCGACACTGGAGGACGCAGATCCATACACAAGGTTGTGAAGGAATAAAAGAGGCTTTGCTGCGTTGCAACGAACTGCCCCGACGAAGGCAGTTTTCTCAATAATTGATGTAATTGGTTGGGGCGAATCATAGTTTCAGCAGATTTTCTTACCTTTGCCGCAAATTTTCAAGCAATGAAAAAAGCATTATCCATTTTTGCCCTTTTGCTCCTGATGGCTGCCACCGTGCAGGCCCAGGAAAAAAAAACCGACTGGAGAAAGTTACACTATCTCTCCGAAGAAGAAATGTACGACACCTCGCGTGGCAGGAACTTTGTCGAGACCGACCCGCCTGCGGGTCAGCCCCGCTTTGTGGGCGAATTTGAGCCTATGCAGGGCGTGATGATTCGCTACCCCTTGGGCATCCCGACGAACCTTGTCACACAGATGTCGAACAACTGTCATGTGTACTGCATCGTCGACCCTGACTTTCAGAACCAAGCCCAAAACACCTTTCAAAGTGCTGGTGTCAATATGGACAACCTCACCTTCGTCAATGCGCCTACCGACTCCTATTGGATACGTGACTACGGCCCGTGGTACATCTTTGAGGGCCGCAATCCTGCCATCGTTGACAACATCTACAACCGTGCGCGCCCCGACGACGACAATATCTCGGGCGTGTTTGCCAACTTCTGGAACATCCCTATGTACGGCATGAAACTCGAACATACGGGTGGCAACATGATGGAAGACGGTCGTGGTCATGGTGTGAGCGATGATTTGGTGTTTCAGGAAAACTTAGACCACTATGGTTTTGACGAAGCCAATGTTCGTCAAAAGATGCGTGATTATCTTGGTATTGACCCCTATCATGTAACCATTGACCCACAAGGCGACTACATCGCCCATGTGGATTGCTGGGGAAAATACTTGGCTCCCGACAAGATTCTCATCGCGCGTTTGCCGCAAAGCAATCCCCAATATTCAAAATATGAGGAAGTGGCCGAATACTTTGCCACCACCAACTGCTGCTGGGGCTATCCATACAAGGTGTATCGCGTTGACGAACCCATTGTAAATCAATACGATTACACCATTGCCCCCTACACCAACAGCCTGATCCTCAACAAGACTGTCTATGTGCCGTTGGGCAGCAATAACACTTACAACCAGCAAGCCTTGGCAGTCTATCAGGAAGCCATGCCGGGATATGAAATCGTGGGCGTGAACGGCGGTTACCCGGGTTGGGAGAACACCGATGCCCTGCACTGCCGCACCCGTGGAGTGATGGACTTCGATATGCTCTTCGTCGACCACCGCAACGTGGTTTTCGGTGAACAAGAATGGCAAGACTCCATCGCCGTCACCTCCAAGTTCATCGCTTACAGCGGAGCGAGTTTGAAGCAAGATTCTCTCCTTGTTTATTACAGCATTGACGGAGGCGCCTACCAAGTGGCCCACATGACGGCCACAGGCAATCCCGACGAATATGTAGGCTATATCAAGGGTTATCAAAGCGAGTCGGAAGTCAACTATTATGTGTTTGGTGCCGATGAGTCAGGACACCGCTACACGCAGCCCGTCTTCGCCGACCTCGACCCGCACCGTTTCGCCTTGAAAGCCAATAATCCTTCTGGAGAACTCGTCATCACTCCTGACACACTGTGGTTTGAAAACATGGGAGAAGGAAGAGATTTTGTCATCAAAAACAATACCGCCAACGCTGTGACGATTCAAAACATCATTCCGGAAGAAGCTTCTCTGAATATCGAAGGAATAAATTTGCCACATACGTTGCAAGCCGGACAAACCGTTACCGTTACCATTTTGTTCCAGAGCGATCCTGGAAAAGACGATTACTTTGCCTATGACATACAAGTGCAGACTTCGTTGGGTGAACGCCATGTTACAGCAATGGTTAAGAAAACCGCCATTGATTCCGGTTTGTTTATTGTCGGTTCACCTTATCAATATGTAGAAGACGAAAATGGTGCTGGAGGTATGCTGCAAAACCGCAATTTTGGTTCGCAAATTCCTGTCGAGATTTATTCCATCACAGAAGAAGGCAATGATTATCTGAACATTATACCACAGTATCCATTGCCATACACATTGCAGCCCGCAGACTATTTTAGCATTTTGTTCTATGCCAATTCACAAGCCAAAGGAACGGTAACGACCTCTGTGCTTGTTGAATCAAGCGATAGGCAATGCGAGTTCTTCATCACCATCAACGAAGACTTGCTTTCCGTCAACGAGCTTTCCACTGAAGCCAAACTCTACCCCAACCCCACCACGGGACAATTTACTGTGGAAGGAGCGAATGTGGCGCGGGTGGAAGTGTATAACCTGATAGGTCAGAAAGTCTGCGAGCAACAAGGCACCAAGGTTGTCAACATCAATGCTGCCGACTGGAACAGTGGTGTTTATTTGGTCAATATCATTGAGGCGAACGGTGCTGTGGTGACCAAGAAATTGGTGGTGAGATAAATCTTTGATATAGATACGAATAATTTATGGTAGAGGCGCGATTCTTCGCGTCTCTACTTGTTTTTGCATGGTTTTTGTATTATTGCATGGGAAAATAAACACGCTATGACGAAAAAACCTCTTTTATTCATCTTGTTCGTTGCCACGGCAATGCTTGGCCATGCCCAAGTTGACAAGATGCTCGGACAATGGAATATCTTTGACGAAAAGACAGGCGACCTGCGTTCCACCGTCAACATTTATGAGGAAAACGGCACCTATCAGGCTGTAATCATGACTCTTTACGAGAGAGCTGCCAACGGTGGTTATCAGGTGATGAAAGCCCCTTATCCTGAGGGATTTGAGGGCGTGGTCGGCACCAAACTTTTCGAGGACATGAAAGTGGATGGCGAACAGCTGAAAGGCAAAATCCATGACCCAGAGAGCCAAAAGGCCTATCACGCAAAGGTGTCCTACAAAGCAAAAACCGATGAACTCATTCTGCGTGGTTCGTTGGACAAGACAGGACTGTTAGGCCGTTCGCAGACTTGGAAACGCAAGAAATAGACCATGTAGGGGCGGTGTACGCACCGCCCCTATCATTTTACGACCAGATCTGTTTCAGATTTTGAATACGTTGTCAAACATCAAATTTGAATTCGGCATCAAACCAGCCTGTGTCTTCATTTAAAAGGTCATATTCTTCCCCTGTGAGGTGGTCAACCACATGCACGGTGCCTTTGATGTCGTCGTAGGTGAATGTGAACTGTGAGTTTACGTCGTCTTTAGGTACGTCCATTTCAGATGCTATCTATTGTTTTATGCCGCAAAGATACAACTTTTTTCAGATGCCCAGCCTTTCATTCAGTTTCTTAGTCTGTTCCTCAAAGCCTTTCTTTCCAAGCAATGCGAACATGTTTTTCTTGTATGCTTCCACTCCGGGTTGGTCGAAAGGATTCACATCCAGCATGTAGCCACTCACGGCGCAAGCCATTTCAAAGAAATAAACGAGCTCTCCAAGCACCTTTTCTGAGATTTCGGGGATGATGATGCGGATGTTCGGCACACCACCGTCTTCGTGGGCGAGTAAAGTGCCGAGTTCGGCCTTGTGGTTTACCTCGCTGATGCGTTTTCCGGCAATGTAGTTCAGTTGGTCGAGGTCATCGTTCTCTGTCGGAATGCGCAGTTCGTGTTTTGGGTTTCCCACCGAAATCACTGTCTCAAACAGGTTGCGCAATCCGTCTTGGATATACTGCCCCATGGAGTGGAGGTCGGTGCTGAAAGTGACCGATGCGGGGAAGATTCCCTTATGCTGCTTGCCGTGGCTCTCGCCATAGAGCTGCTTCCACCATTCGCTGAAAAAGGCCAAACGCGGCTCATAGTTGACCATTATTTCGTTGGTCTTGCCCATGGCATACAGCACCTGACGTGCCACTGCATACTGTGATACGGGGTTGTCGACAGTCGGGTTGGCCTTGCAATGATTTTCCATTTCAACAGCACCTTTCACTAAGGCGCGGATGTCGATGCCCGCCATGGCGATGGGCAGCAGCCCCACAGGGGTAAGCACCGAGAAACGTCCGCCCACGTCATCGGGGACGACATAAGTTTTGTAACCTTTCGCGTTGGCCAGCTTTTTTAGGGCGCCACGACTCTTGTCGGTGATGGCGATGATGCGTGAGGCGGCTTCCTTTTCTCCATATTTATTGATGATATGCTGTTTCAGAATGCGGAAGGCGATGGCGGGCTCGGTTGTCGTTCCCGACTTGGAAATCACCGCCAAGGAATAGTCTTTCTTGTCCAGTACCGCCATCAGGTCGTGGAGGTAATCCTCGCTCATGTTGTGGCCGGCATACACGATGAACGGCTTGTCGCCGGTCAGCGTAGCGAAATGGTTTTGCATTGCCTCGATGATGGCGCGGGCGCCCAGATAGGATCCGCCGATGCCTATGACGACAAATACTTCCGACTTCTGTCGGAGGTCGGCGGACGTTTTTTCTATGTCTGTGAGCAGGTTCCCTTCGATTTCGGAAGGCATGTTGACCCAACCGAGAAAGTCATTTCCTGTACCGGTTTTTTGGAAAATGATATTGTAAATCTCTGAAATTCTTGATGTTAAATTGATTTTGAGATTTTTGTCCAAAAACGGCATGACATGCATGAGGTCGATTTTCATCATTAGTTCCTAGTTTTATTATGCTGCGAAAATATGATAAAATCTTTATGAATGTGAAAATAATGACAAAAAAAATCTACTTTTGCGCAACTTTTTGTCGAAAAGTTCGTTATCCAACAGACGGTATGTCGTGTATTACATTTGGTGTTTTTTTTATTTTAATATATATGTCACATTTGAGTATTTTATTAGCCGAAGACGATCGTGGGCTAGGAATGATTGTCAAGGCGTTTCTTGAAGCCCACGGTTATTCCACCACTTTGTGTATTAACGGAGAGGAAGCATGGAACACCTTCCGTTCTTCCCATTTTGACTTATGTATCACCGATGTGTTGATGCCTGTTATGGACGGCTTTACCTTGGTGAAGCAAATCAAGGCGCAGCAACCCACCGTGCCTGTCATTATCCTCACCGCAAAAAAGGAAGAGGAAGATGTTTTAAAAGGATTCAGTATTGGTGCCGACGACTATGTTGCCAAACCATTTAGCATGGATGAGCTGCTGGCCCGTGTAAGAGTGTGTGAGCGCTGGCTTTCGCACACCCCCTTCAACAACCAGGAATTAGAATTTCGCATCGGAAGCTTCACCTTCAACGTACCGCATCTTCTTTTGACCGATGCCAAGGGCGAGAGCCGCAAGCTGACCTCCAAGGAGATGGAACTGCTGTATATGCTTTGTGAGCGCATGGGCGAGACCCTGGAGCGTCGCCTTGTGTTGCAGACCATCTGGGACGAGGAAAACCGTACCAACGCGCGCTCAATGGACGTCTACATCACCAAACTCCGCAAATACTTCCAGGACGATCCCAATGTGGATATCGCGAACGTGCATGGCGTGGGGTTCAAGTTAGTGGTCAGGTGATTGCCGGAGAGAAGGCTATCTTAATGTGGGGAAGTGATTCTCCGCATTTTTATTATTCAGACAGCGGCTCTGCCTCGGGGAGTTGCACTGTGGTGTCACAAATGAAATCCCAAAGGGTCTCGGTAGGGAAATTGTAGGTGGTGTTGGTTAGAACAGCGAGGAACCTGTTCTTATTCGTGTCGCGGATAACCGCACTGCGGTAGCCTTTCCACCAACCGTAATGGAAAAACACGTTGGGATATGACTTGCTCATGCGCCATCCGAACCCGTAGTTTTCGTCATTTTTCCATTCGGGAGAGCCGGGCATGATGGCCTCGGCCTGAAGACTGTCGGGCAAAAGCAGGTGGCTGTCCAAAGCCTGGTTGAACTTCCAAAGGTCTTCCACCGTGGAGAACATGATTTTGTCGCCCATCACGCCGTTGAGGTAGTCATTTTGCGCCTTCAGCGGTCCCTTCCTGAAAAGGTCGTGGCCATGGGCATCGACAGGCATATACAGCGAAACGGACGTGTCGTTCCGCATCGAATAGATATAGGAATGCGACATCTCAAGCGGCTCGAAGATGCGCTCACGCATGAAGTCCTCGAAGTGCATTTCGCTTGCCCGTTCCACCACTGTCGCCAACAGTGCATAATTGATGTTGTTGTAAAAAAAGAGGCCGTCAGGCGTGCCGTAAGGTTTGGGCTTTTTTTCGGCCAGCATCTTGATCATCGCCTCGTTCGAAAAAGGCTTCTTGCGATTGGGCCAGTATTGGTCGGCCATGGCATCGTAGCGGGGCAACCCCGAGCGGTGGTGGAGCAGCATCCTAATCGTGATGCCTTCATAAGGTAATTCGGGGATGTATTTTCGCACATCGTCGTCATAATCGAGTTTGGCTTCTGCCTTAAGGAGCATGATAGCCTCAGCGGTGAACATCTTGGAATCTGAGGAAAGCTGGAAAGCGTCGTCAATGCGCAATGAATCTTTTTGGCGTTTGTTCAGGTCGCGCCATCCGAACGCTTTTTCATAAACCACTTGTCCCTGCTCGGCGTATAGCACTACGCCGTTCAGTCCCGCCGCGTTCAAGCTGCTGAACACCTTGTCGGCTTGCTTGGCCCTTTGGGCTAAAATCCTGTTGTTCATATTGACAAATAGGCTGTCGACATTGATGACCGACACCTCGCGGCTATGGCTGCACCGTCTTCCAAATAAGAATGCCGCAACTGCCGCTAACACCAGAAGCAATATGACCCAAAAGGATTTCCGTCTCATTTTCGACGGCAAATGTACAAAAAAAGGCTTAAAACCATTTTTTTTGGCGAAAATAAAGACAAAAGAGGCTTAATTCACTAATTATTACTACTTTTGCAGCCGATTAACAACCAAATATATTTATTTTTCATGTCACAATTTACTGATTTTGGATTGAATCCCGCTCTGTTGAAGGCTATTAAGGAGCTGGGGTTTGAGAATCCTATGCCAATCCAGGAAAAGACTCTTCCTGTGATATTGGAGAGAGATGTTGATTTTGTGGGCCTTGCACAGACGGGAACAGGCAAGACGGCGGCCTTTGGCCTGCCGTTGTTGAACAAGATTGACGCAACGCAACGGTGCGTACAAGCGTTGATACTTTGTCCAACACGTGAGCTCTGTATGCAAATTACCAGAGACTTGCGCAACTATGCCAAGTACATTCCTGAAATCCTGATTGTGCCCGTTTACGGCGGCGCCAGTATCGAACTCCAGTTTAAAGACTTAGCCAAGAAACCGCAGATCATCGTGGCCACTCCCGGCCGCCTTCGCGATATGATCCGCCGCAACCGTGTCGACTTCACCAACGTGAAGACCATGATCCTCGATGAGGCCGACGAAATGCTCAACATGGGCTTCCAAGAGGAAGTCGACGACATCCTCGAATACATGCCCAAGGAAGGTCGCCATACCATGCTTTTTTCGGCCACCATGCCGAAGGAGGTGGAGGCCATCCTCAACAAGTACATGACCAACCCGGTGAAGGTGGCCGTTGGCGAGCGCAACTCCGGTACCGCCAACGTCGACCACATCTACTACATGATGGCCGCTAAAGACCGCTATGTAGTGCTGAAGCGTATCATTGATTACACACCCTCAATTTATGGCATCATCTTCTGCCGCACCAAATTAGAGACACAAGAAATTGCCGACAATCTCATCCAAGACGGCTACAACGCAGCTGCACTGCATGGCGACCTCTCGCAAGGCATGCGCGACAACGTGATGGACCACTTCCGCAAACGCAGCCTGCAATTGTTGGTCGCCACCGACGTGGCCGCACGTGGCATCGACGTGAAGGAACTGACCCACATCATCAACTACAACCTGCCTGATGACATTGAAACATATGTGCACCGCAGCGGCCGCACGGGTCGTGCCGATAAACGCGGTACGTGCCTAAGCCTCATTAATCTGCGCGAAAAGAGCAAGATCAAGAGAATTGAAAAAATTGTGGGCCGTCCGTTTGATAAAGCCATGATTCCTACGGGTAAGGAAGTCTGCGAGAAACAACTATTCAAGCACATTGACCGCATCGAACATGTCGACATCAATCGTGAGGACATCGACGACTATTTGCCCGTCATTTTCCGCAAGCTGGAATGGATGAGCCGTGAGGAACTTATCACACGCATGGTGGCCCTCAACTTCAACCGCTTCTTGGATTATTACAAAAATGCCGTCGACTTGAATGTGGACGAACGCGACGAGAAAAAAGACCGCAAGGAACGCAAGAAAGAGCGCGATCACCGCGACGAAAGCATGAAACGCCTCTATTTCGGCATGGGAAAGAACGACCACGTCCTGCCACAAAAAATCATTGGCAAAATCAACGACGTGACCCGTTCAAAGAATATCCCGATCGGTCGTATCGACCTCTATGGCGACTATTCCTACGTTGACGTGGAGGAGAGCTATGTCTCGTTGATTCTCGACAGCTTTGCCGACCCGCGCAACAACCCGCGTGGTATTGTGGTGGAGCTGGCCAAGGACCAGCCCGAACGCAAGAAAGGCGGCGGCGAGAAGAAAGACTTCGGTGGAAGAAAAGAACGCAAGGGGCGCTATGGCCATGATGATTTCGGTGGTGAACGCCGTGAGAAACGCGATGACGACTTTTTCGAGAAGAAGTCAAAGAAAAAGAAGGGCTACGATGAGGACAAGCCGTTATACAAATCGGAACACTCGCGCGACGGTGCTGAGTGGCTCGATCCCAATTGGAAAGACCGCTTAGACGACATCGATATTTTCGTTGATGATGACGACCGTCCGAGCCGCAAGCAGCGCAACGCTGAGCGTGGTTTCAGTACCCCAAAAGGAGGTAGCGGCGCTTCGAGAGGCAGTAGCTCAAGAGGTGGTTCATCAAGAGGCCGCCGTGGTGCCAGCCGTCATGAGGACAACTATTACTCATCGCGCAGCCGTGGCGGTGGAAGCAGAAGAAGGTAGTTCCCCCCCCCCTTGAAAAGAAGGCCGGAGGATTCAAAAGACCCGCAAATATGGTCAAACTGACAACATGGATTAGAGCAGCACGTCCGAAGACGTTGCTGCTCTCTTTTTCAGGGGTGCTGCTGGGTGGCTTTTTGGCTGCTAAGACGGAATTTTATTATGTTGCTCCTATTGTGCTGGCTTCTGTCACCGCAATGCTGTTGCAAACCCTATCCAACTTCGCCAACGATTACGGCGACTTCAAGAATGGCGTTGATGGCGCAAAGCGTACCGGGCCGCAACGCGAGATGCAGCGAGGAGAAATCACCGAAAAAGAGATGAAGCACGCAATCGCTGTGATGGTGGTTTTGTGTCTTGTTTCGGGTGGAATGTTGCTCCTTTCCCTCCTGTTGAACCATGCCTCATGGAATCAAGTACTTGTCTTAGCCGGACTTGGCATTGCAGCGATATTGGCCGCCATGCTCTACACCTTGGGCAGACGTCCATACGGCTACCGCGGTTTGGGCGATCTGTTTTGTTTCCTGTTTTTTGGTTGGGTAGCCGTGGCAGGAACCTGCTATTTAGGTTCGCTACGGTTCGACTTCAGCGTTCTGCTACCTGCTACCGCTATGGGGTTCCTATCCAACGCCGTGCTGAATATCAACAATATGCGCGACTGTGAGAGCGACAGCATTTCGGGTAAGAGCAGTCTTGTGGTGAAGTTGGGCTTGAAAAAGGCCTTCATCTACCAATGTCTGATCATTGTTGGTGCGTTTGTTTGTCTAAGCGCCTTCCTCATTTTGAAAGGCACCCCCTACCACACCTACGCTTTTTGGCTGCTCTTCCCCCTGTTTCTCAAGGACTTGATGGCCATAAAGAAAACAAAGCCTGAATGGCTTGACCCATTTTTGGGGCGACAGGTCAAACATAGTTTTCTGCTCGTTTTGTTATATGGGGTGTTGCTGGTGCTTTGAACACACGAAACGGTTAGCTGATACAGTCCCAGGTACAAATTCATCATGTAGAGTCCCAACAACTCTCGATGAAGCCGTTCTCTGTGGTCGGCAATGGGTATTTGGTGACAAAGTGGATATTTTTTCCGAAAACGGTCATATTATTCGAAATTGTTCTTATATTTGCAGTGAAAATAATTATTTCATTATTAAACCTTATCACTATGAAGAAAATCTTAGCTATCACATTCGCCTTGCTGTTTACAACGGCGAGCATGGCACAAAACCGTGCGGTTTTGCTGCGAGAATCCTTTGATGGCAGCACCCTTCCTTCCGGATGGTCCATCAGTTCCAACAACTCCAACTGGTCGGTTTCATCCAGCAACAACGCCGGCGGCTCAGCCAACGAAATGAAACTCAACTGGAGCCCAGAATTCAACGGCACAACGCGCCTTGTTGCTCCGGCTGTTGACCTGACAGGCATCAGCAGTGTTGGGTTCTCCTTCAAACATGCATTGGACAACTACACAGGTTTCAACACCATCGGTGTGGCTACCTCGTCTGACGGCGGCACTACCTGGAACGACGGTTGGACCCAGGGTTACAGCACCAGTTCTTCTTGGACGGTGAACCAGGAAATCAGTACGCCCGACATGGGTCAAGCCTCTGTGCAGTTCTGCATCTTTTTCAGCGGGAACAGCTACAACATCAACAATTGGTATTTCGACGACATCATGATTTTCACACTCGAAAACCTCGACCTTGGTATTGAAGCCGCCACAATCCCCGATTTCATCGGCAGTGGCGACAACTCATTTAGCATCAAGGTCTTCAATTATGGCGTTACCGCTGTAACCTCCGTTGAGGCTACTTACCAAGTGGAAGGAAAGTTGCCTGTTACCGAGACCTTTGCGGTCAACATCGCATCCCTCGGAAGCTCTATCTTGGACTTTACGACTCCAACCTTTATGACCCCCGGAACTTACAATGTCAACTACAGCATCAATTCGGTCAATGGCCAAACCGATGATGATGCTAGCAACAACAACATCTCCAAAGCGGTCAGCGTAGCTTTTGGTACTGCCGAAAGGAAGCCCATGATTGAGCACTTCTCGTCATCGACTTGTGGCCCTTGTGTGCAACCCAACGTTGTGATGCAAACATTCTGCAACAACAACGAGGGTCGTTTCACCTACACCAAATATCAAATGAACTGGCCTGGCAACGGTGACCCCTATTATACCGAAGAAGGCGGCGTGCGTCGCACTTACTATGGTGTCAATGCGGTTCCGATGGCTTTCCTTGACGCAAAATCGTTGAATTTCGGCGGTGTCCAAAACCAATTCAACCAAGAGGCCCAAATTCCTTCCTTTATGGATGTGAGAGGCTCGTTCACGGTTGAAGGCAACAACATCACTGTGATTGCAGATGTCATGTCTTACGTTGATGCCAATCTTCGCATTTTCGTCTCCGTCAACGAGAAGGAAACTCATGGCAACGTGGGAACCAACGGCGAGACTTCTTTCCACCATATTTTCATGAAAATGTTGCCCAACGCACAAGGCACGACGGTTGACTTCGCCGCTGGCGAGATGCAACGTTTGGAATTCACACAAGACATGTCGGGTACCCATGTTGAAGAAATGAGCGACTTGGAAGTCGCTATCTGGGTACAGAAATACGACAGCAAGGAAATCTTCAACAGCCATTATGCCTACGAATACACCGAAGCGCATCCTTATCCCATTGAGAACCTAACATTTATCCAACTTGACGACTACTTCGAGGCTTCGTGGGATACTCCATCCCAAGGTAATCCTATAGGATATAATGTTTATGTCAATGATTCATTGGTGGCAGAGAATATTACAGAAACCACCTATCAATTTGAAGGTCAACTGAATACATACTATGTTGTTGGTGTGGAGGCTTTGTATGAAAGCGAAAAGAGTTCGGTTAAGGCCGTTGCCAGCGTTATGCAAGACATGGGATTAATCATCAATGGTACTGCCGATGTTTTCTTGAATGAAGAGCAACCTGAAGCCAACCTTGCCGTGACCAATGCCAATATTGCTTCACATGCGCCTATCGAGATTACTTCCATCACGGAAACCAATGATACGGGCGAGCAATATTTGGTTATTGAACCCTCAAATACTCTCCCTTATACAATAAACGAAGGCGAGAATTTCAATTTCAATATCAGCCCCAACACCCCTGTTGGCAAAAGTGTGGCAGAAACGCATGTTAAGGTGGAATCCGATGGTGGGGAAGTGTTTTTCAGTGTAACAATTGACGGCAATTTGTTAACTG
>JBGYWU010000161.1:0-2604 GCA_041842265.1 Candidatus Limimorpha sp.
CAGCAAATTTAAATTAGATAAGGAATAAGAAAGATGAGACACAATAAGAAATTCAATCATTTGGGAAGAAAAAGCGCTCACCGTAAGGCCATGCTTTCAAACATGGCTTCTTCGCTGATCCTTCACAAACGCATCATCACTACGACAGCTAAGGCCAAGGCTTTGAGGATGTACGTCGAGCCGCTGATTACCAAGGCCAAACCGGAGAACAACGCTACCACTGAGGCCGGTTCGAGCAACCGCCGAATTGTCTTTGCCTATTTGCAAAACAAGTATGCCGTTACCGAGCTGTTCCGTGAGGTGGGGCTCAAAGTGGCTACGCGTCCTGGTGGCTATACGAGAATCATCCGTATGCCTGAAAACCGTCAAGGCGATGCCGCTGAAATGGCACTCATGGAGCTCGTTGACTACAATGAGAATCTTCTCAATGTGGAAAGAAAACCCGCTAAAGCAAAGAGTACCCGTAGAAGCAGCAAGAAAGCTGCCTCTCAGACCGAAGAAACTGTTGCGGAAGCTCCAGTAGAACAGGTAGATGTAGATACTGAAGTGAAGTAGTGATTTATTCTTACATTCGCAGAAGAAGAAAGGCTGTCGTTTCGATGATGGCCTTTCTGCTTTTGGATGGCCATTCTTTAGGTAGATCTGTGGTCTTGATATAACAAAAAAGCCGCTCTTGAGCGGCTTTTTTGGTTGTGTTTGGAATCCAGCAGATTAGTGCTCAGCCTTCACGTTGTCCATGCCAACCTGCACGGCCTGCATGTTCAACGGGATGAGTTTGTGGGCACGTTCAGGAAGTGAGTGGCGAAGGCCCTCTTCAACATTCTTGTTGTCGATGATGGGACGGATCTTCAGGAATGCACCAAGGATGATCATGTTGAACACCTTGCTGTTACCCATATCGGAGGCCAATTGTGCGCCTTCAATGCTATAGACGTGAATGTCTTTGCGTGTGGGTTTGTGCGTGATGCCGTTAGGGTCATAGAGGAGGTATCCTCCGGTCTTCACTTTGCTCTCGAACTTGTCTAACGACTGCTGGTTCAGGATGACGGCAGTGTCAAAAGCGTTGAGGATGGGTGAGCATACGCGTTCATCGCTGACGATGACGGTCACGTTGGCGGTGCCGCCGCGCATCTCGGGGCCATACGAAGGCATCCAGCTGACTTCCTTGTCCTGCATAATGCCACTATAAGCAAGAATCTTACCCATTGACAAGACACCTTGTCCACCGAAACCGGCTATAATAATTTCTTCTGTCATTGCTTTGCGGTTTTATTGTTTGTTAATCAGCTCGAAGTTGTCCTTGATGTCGCCTAAGGGATAGACGGGCAACATGTTTTCTTGAAGCCACTTGTTGGCGTCTATGGCGCTCATCTTCCAGTTTGAGTTGCAGTTGGAGACGATTTCGACGAAGTTGACACCATTTTTGTTTTCCATTTGGTTCTGGAAGGCCTTTTTGATGGCTTTCTTGCAGTTGCGCACTTTTGCGGCATCAAATACGGCCTGGCGCGTTACAAAGCGTGTCCCGGGCAACTGTGCGATCAGGCTGGTGATTTGCAGAGGGAAACCGTTGTTGGGCGTGCCGTCTTCCCATTGCGACTTGCGTCCGTATGGTGTGGTGGCGGTCTTCATGCCTTCCAAGGTGGTAGGAGCCATTTGTCCTCCGGTCATGCCATAGATGCCGTTGTTGACGAAAATCATGGTGATGTTTTCGCCACGGTTGCAGGCGTGGATGGTTTCGGCTGTTCCGATGGCGGCAAGGTCGCCGTCGCCCTGATAGGTGAAGATGATTTTGTTGGGCCAAACGCGCTTGATGCCTGTGGCCAGCGCCGGAGCGCGTCCATGGGCAGCTTCCTGGAAGTCAACGTCGAAATAATCGTAGGCCATGACGGCGCAGCCTACGGGGGCTACACCGATGGTTTCTTCGTCGATTCCAAGTTCCTCGATTACTTCGGCAATGATGCGGTGCACCGTGCCATGCCCGCAGCCCGGGCAATAGTGAAACGGCTTTTCTGTTAGCAGTTTCGACTTTTCATAAACCAGATTTTCGGGTTTGATGATATCTTGCAATGTGATTTCTGGCATGTCTTATTCTCCTATAATTTGTTTTTTCATAGCTTCGAGAACTTCTTCAGGGGTGTGTATGATGCCACCGACACGGCCAAAGTGTTCGGCTTTCGCGCGGCCGTTGCAGGCGAGTTTCACATCTTCAATCATCTGGCCGCAGCTCAGTTCGAGGGAAAGGAATCCCTTGACACCTTTGTCAATAAGGCCTTCAATGGCTTTGGTCGGGAAAGGCCACAGCGTGATGGGGCGCAGCAGGCCGATCTTCATGCCTTCGGAACGTCCCAGCTGGATGGTCTTTTGAGCGATACGGGCACTCGAACCGTAGGCGACAATGACGTATTCGGCATCCTCGCATTGGATTTCTTCAAAACGTGTTTCTTTTTTGCTGATTTCCTTGTACTTTTCCTGAAGGTGGCGGTTGTGCTGCTCCATTCGGTTCGAGTCCAAGTCAAGTGAGGTGATGATGCGGTGGGCGGTGCCTCTCTTCCGGCCTGTGGTGGCCCAAGGATACTTGGCTTTGATTTCTTCTTCCGTCATGCG
>JBGYWU010000162.1:0-2873 GCA_041842265.1 Candidatus Limimorpha sp.
CAGCCAAGACATAGCTGCCTGGAAAAACCACAAAGGAGACTTAAACAAAAAGCCCGCTGTGTTTTTGGTTTACAACGAGCCGAAAAGAAATTACAGTTCCCACAAATAATGCAGACGAAGGCGCAGACTAAGGGATATTCAGCATCCTGTGAATCTGCAAGGAAAGCCGCCATCCCGGATTCTTCATCACCGCTTCTACGCAGGCTTTCACATTGGCCTTCCGTTCCGTTTCATCCGCTGAAAAACAAGGTTGCAGAAAGCGATTTTCCGTTTGGATCTCTGCATAGTGTGCCAAATCTTGGCCGAGATAAACCACCTTCAATTCATCGCAATTCCCCAACACACAAGGTTCAAAGTTTCCTCCTTCAAAAACGATCTTGGGTGATAGTGTCACCCAATCGAGGTTGTCGGGCAAAAACCGTGTGCCATTGGTCTCGACAGCGATTTTCTTGCCGGTTTTCTGTTTCAGTTCCGCAACAAAAGCCTTGTCGATGAACAATGAAGGCTCGCCCCCAGTGAGTACGGCCAAGGGAGCGACAGGAAACATATTCACCATATTGACAATCTCTTCCAACGACTTCCATTCCCCTTCCAGATGTTGCGTGTCACAAAATGCACATCTCAGGTTGCATCCACTGAAGCGCACGAAGACGGCAGGCGTTCCGCTATGATAGCCCTCACCTTGCAGAGAGTAGAATATTTCGTTGATTTTGTACAATGTCGAACTATTGATTGTCTATTTGTTTAATTGTTTGGCTTGACAGCAACCAATGCGCAGCTCAGCATCTACCGAGCTGAAAGCTAATCTAAATCAATCAAAGTATTGCGGCGCATCGTCAAGGATAAAGGAGGCTTTGTTGTCGCGCGACTCCCACACATCAGCGCGATAGCAGTTCGGTACGGTTTCAACAATCCAACGGGCAAGATTCTCAGCCGTCGGGTTGAAGTCCAAGACCTCATTGAGATTGGCATGATCTATCTTGCCATGAACCAAGCGTTTGATTTCAGTAAAATCGCACACCATGCCGTTGCTGTCCAGTTTTTCGGCACGGCAATACACGGTCACCATCCAGTTGTGGCCATGCAGGTTCTCGCACTTGCTCTCATAGTCGAGATACAATTGGTGGCAAGAGGATATTTCTAAGGTTTTTCTGACGTAATACATATTATTCAAAACTTAATGATTCTTATTATTGAGACGCAACACCCTTGCCTTTACGATTCATAATCCGTATGGTCTTCAATACCAGCGTCATGCAAAGCCTGACGACGTTCTCGGCAGGTGCCGCATTTGCCGCAGTGCTTCTCACCGCCTTTGTAGCAGGAATAGGTCTCGCTGTAGTCCAAACCCAAGGCCTTACCGTGTTCAGCAATTTCCTTTTTGCTCAGATTGGTATAAGGTGCAAACACAATAATGTTCTCGTAGGTTCCCGCCGACATGGCCTCCGACATGGCGTTGACGAAACCCGGTCGACAGTCGGGATAAATGGAATGGTCTCCGGAATGGTTGGCTATCATTACACGCTTCAATCCGTTGCTTTCGGCAATGCCACAAGCGATGGCCAACATGATGCCGTTGCGGAAAGGCACCACCGTCGATTTCATGTTTTCGTCATCGTAGTTGCCCTCTGGGATGTCGTCAGCCGTCATCAGCAGGGCACTCTTGAAATAGCGGTGCATGAACTCCAAGGGGACAATGATATGCCCAATTCCCAAGCGCTGGCAATGCGTCACGGCACAGACACGCTCGCGCCCGTTTTGGGTGGAGCCATAGTCGAAGGTAATGGCCAAAGCGATTTCGTCCTTGTATTCGTAGAGCATCGTGGTCGAGTCCATGCCGCCTGATATGATAATCACCGCGTCTTTCATGAGTTGTGGAATGCTGACATTAGTCTTTGTTTCACCATTTCTTGATGTTCGGTATCACCATAATTGGCAAAAGGCTTGATGGAGATGCCTCCTCGGCGACTAAACAGACCACTCACCTCTAAATATTTGGGATCCATCAGCTTGACCAAGTCCTTCATGATGATATTCACGCAGTCCTCATGAAAATCGCCATGGTTGCGGAAACTGAAGAGGTAGAGTTTCAGGCTCTTGCTCTCCACCATCATGGTGCGCGGGATATAATTAATAATAAGGTGTCCGAAATCGGGCTGACCAGTCTTGGGACACAACGAAGTGAACTCAGGACAATCCAAGGTCACAAGATACTCGTTCTCAGGATGTTTATTTTCAAAAACCTCCAACACTTCAGGCGTGTAATCGTAGTTGTACTGCGTATTTTGGTTGCCCAGCAGTGTGACACCTTTCAGCTCTTGTTCGTTTCTTGACATGATTAGAATTTTTCCGCAAAAATAACAAAAATTTGTAGGGCTGTCATAGTATGGCAGCCCTACGTCCTAATATTTTGATTATCAACAATCAGCCGTAGCCTTTTCAAGCCGCTTCATAATGGAGAAAATAAACACGGCGGAGAGGCAGCACAGCACGACAAGCACGCCCCAGACCATCCATAGCGGCATACTGGTGCCCCAAATGCGGGCGATGACTGAGGTGAGGTAGTTGCCGATGGCAGTCACACAGAACCACAGCCCCATCATCATGCCCTTGTATTTTGGGGGCGCCACCTTGGTAACAAAAGAGATGCCGATGGGGCTCAACAGTAACTCTGCGAATGTAAGGACAAAATAGGTGCTGATCAGCCAGTTGGGCGAGACCAACACATCGCTGACCCCTCCAACAGACTTCAAGTCGGCAGGACTTGCCAAGTTCACGGAAGCAAATGCCATGATCATGAAGCCCAATGCAGCAACCACCATGCCTATGCCAATCTTGCGGGGAGACGAAGGTTCCTTCCTCTTTTTCGCCAA